>PKCQ01000332.1 GCA_002862265.1 Planctomycetaceae bacterium
CGTTATCAAGCGGCCCGGAAGCGAGCTTCCCAAGCTCATGGTTCTGTCAAAGCGGCCAAGACTCACTGGCAAACCATGCTGCGTCAGCTTGGTCTGGCTGAGTCGCTGTCGCCTCGTAACTTGCGAGTGATGGCGGAAGGTTACGATTCGCTGATGCAAACACGTCGGCGTCTCTATTCACTGGAAGAAGAGCTCGATAATCGCAAGCTGGAATTGGGGGCGATCACGCAAAGAATTGATTCACTCGCACAACAGACTCTCGCCGCCAGCATCGCGAGCGACCTGAGAAATGCTTCGAAGAATCGAGATTTGTCTTATGAAGGTGATGCCACCTCAAACTCGAGCGATGCTGATTATCAAGGGTTAGTTGCTGGAGACTATGAAGATGCTGATGTGACGGCACTTGCGGAATCTCTAGACACTCCAGTGGTGAATCAAGATCCTGGGCTGCGTAGCGAAGCAGCGGTCAACGGACACTATGTGTCTGTGAAAGCCGACGTGGCGGCGGGCAATCGAGCTTTGGATCAGCTCGCCAAGATGAATTCTCTGGTGGCGTCGCAAGAGCAATATGTACACCAGAAACGGGCTTTGAAAGAGCAAGACCATCAGTTGGCGAAACAGAGTGCCGTGGTTCAGAAAGCCATCGGCAAGCTCGATCGCATTCACAGTGCTGTATTGACTGAGCATGGTTTTGAGACCGAAGAGCAGTTGGTTGCCGCGTTGGACATCAAGCATCAGCACGAGCAACTGGAGGCTCAGTTGAGGGAGTACTCGGAGCGAATTCAAGCTGTAATCGCTGGCACGGTTCCTTACGAAACCGTCGATCGTTTGATGTCGGGCGAAGAAGCGGAAGCTGGTGTTCAGCTTCGGTCGACTGGTCACGAGTATTTAGAGACGCGATGGACCGCGATTGGTCAGCGAACCCAGCAAGCGCAGGAACGCGTCGATCAGTTGCACTTGCGGCAAGGAGAGTTGGGGCAAGAGATGAAGTCTCTCGCTTCGAATACCAGGCTAGCAGAAGCGCGATTGGAACTCAGCTGCCTTGAGAATCAAATCAAAGCCTTTGCGGAACACTGGCAGAGCTTGGCTCTCACAACCGGCTTGTTGGATCGAGTATGCCACGTTTACGAAGCGGAGCGACAACCCGAAACCTTGCGAGAAGCTTCGGCATTTTTGACACAGTTGACCGAAGGCAAATACGTTCGCATCTGGACACCTCTTGGCAAGAATCAATTGCGCATCGATCATGCCAACGGCCGAGCCTTACCGTTGGAGGTGCTTTCCCGGGGTACGCGCGAAGCAGTCTTTATCGCCCTGCGACTAAGTTTGGCTGCTGCCTATGCTCGTCGCGGCGTGACTATCCCTCTGGTGCTGGACGACGTTCTTGTGAACTTTGACTCTGTCCGTGCCGAATCGGCAGCGAAAGTACTTCGCGACTTTGCGAGCCTTGGTCATCAGGTAGTCATGTTCACTTGCCACGAGCACATTATGAAGATCTTCTACGAGATCGGTGTTCAAGTCCGAGTGCTACCGCAACAAGGTAAAGCGGGTGAAGCAGAGATCTACTACCCAGAGATGGTTGCAGAGCCGGAGCCAATTGCAGAGCCGGAGCCAATTGCAGAGCCTGAGCCAGAAATCGAATTGGATTTGGATGGTGAAGAGCAGGCTCCCGCGTCTGAGCCGATCAAGGCCGAGATCAATCCTCCGTCCCTCAACCCGTCCAAGCCAGCCCGCAGGTTGGTGGTCGTTGATCAGCAACCCGAGATTGACTGGCTATGGTACGAACGCAATCCAGACTCCGTTGACTGGGGCTGGGTCGAAGCCTCTGAACAAGTGGACGAGGACACTCTGCCGCCCGACCTGTGGCGCAACCGTCCTTTGTCCGTAGTTGAGCAAGATGGACAAATGTAGAATTTCCCGGACTGCCGTTTACCTCAAAAGGCTGGGAAACAAGAAGACTCAGAAGGGCAACCGTCAAATGGTTGCCCTTTTGCATTGCTGTCTGATCGCATCCGAATCTAGTCCGACTTTGTAATCGCCAACCTTCGATTCGCCTAACTGCTGAATTAGTATGTTGGCATTCCAAGAGTTTATGATATGGCGAAGAGAAGCGAATCAAAACGCAAAGACAGCACAGGTGCGGATGAGCTCGTCGTTCAACGTAAGACCTCAGGGAAGTCGAAGCAGGTGATGAGCTGCCGCCAACTTTTTTTTCTTGCTCCATCATACTGCACTTCGCGGCGATTTTCGTCGCGCTCGGTTCGAATCTGATTCAGAGCCGCTTGCAGCAGAGTTTGATGGGTTGGTTGTCTCCTTATCTGATCTCCACAGCTCAGGGGTATGGAACGACATCCATTGAATTGACGCATGGGGAGGACTTCGACTTTCCCATGCAGTTGGAGTACTTGCAGCAAGGAACTCGTCAGTGGCGAAGAATCAATAGCAACGGACTTTCTCGAGCAACGTGGACACGTTGGCCCTACCTAATGCGAACTCTTGGCATTGTCATGCAGGATGATCCTGATGCGGAGGTGATCGCCGAGTTTCTTTTCCGAATTGTTATCGTCGCGGATTTTGGAGCGCAAAAATGTCACAGCAGTTGGCATTTTGCAGCCAGACCGTCTGAACTTTGATAAAGCGAAGATTGCCGCTAAAGGCGGAGGGGAATTGGTTGGAGACAAGGATTTTGTGCTCCACCAAGCCAGCGTTGTTCGCAAGGGTGATGCGATTGTGGAGTTGAATCCGTTGCAAGAAAGGTATCGCAGCAGCGTACCGGATAAGTCGGAAAGCGATACGAATGCGGGAGGAGGGGCAAATGACCAAGGAGAAATTGCTCGACGGATCGTACAACCAAACTCAACTGACAGCTTTGTAAAGATAGGATGCAACTGTCAGATCAAGTATGAGCCACTACAGCTGATTTCTTGGTGGATGGAATTATCATCTTGGTTTGGCGACAACGGAGTGCTGTCCAGCGAAGTTGCAGCGTAGTTTGTTGCTTACGAAGGACTTTCACGCTGGCAGCTTTGGTCTCCACTTTGGTTGACCGATTCGCTCTGGCTCTTTCAAGCTTGGTTTGGTGTTGGTTTCGTTCTCACTGCTCTGGTAGCAGCTGGCATCGGTGTTCGTTTCTCCGTCTTGGCACTCATTTCGTGCGTCATTGGACTGGCGCATCGCATGAGTTTGCTTATTGGTCCAGTTGAACCGGCACTGGTTGCATTCTTGGGATACTTGGCTGTACAGCCGGGGCCGAGTATCCAAGAATCTGAAGCGAGAGAACAGGAATGCTCTTGGGCTGGCGCAAGCTTGCGTCTACTGCAAACTCACGTCTGGATTCTGATTGCCGCAGGCGTGATTACACAGCTAGCAAGCGTTCGTTGGTGGCGAGGTGATGCCATCTGGTGGCTGGCTGCGGCTGGTCGCCCGAATCTCTTGACGCTCGAGCATCTAATTGACCGAACTTATTGGGTGAATGCCTTAACCCACGGCATGATCGTACTGCAGATTCTTACGCTTTGGCTGCTCATAATTCGAGGCACGCGGAGGATCGGAATCGGCTTGGGCGTAACCTGGTGTCTCGCCTTAGCTTTTCTAGCCGACTATGCGCTTTACGGAACCGTTCTTCTTGGAGGGCTACTTGCCTTCGTTCCTATTCGACAAGCTTCCCATTCGGCATCCGAATAGCAAGATTGCAGGTTGGGGGAGAAAATCCTTCCACGCCGTATACCTATTCTTGCTGATGGGGTCTGTTACCCCCAATGAAGTCTTTTGTAAGAAAGTAAAGGATAAAGCGAAGATGTCACATGAGGCGTCACACAGCTCATTCGCCATAAGCAACAACCAGCGGCTGAAATTCTCGAGTTTTTTGGGGAGCACGAAGATGGAATTTCGCATGTGACGCGAGGAGGAATTACGAAACCTATGCGTCCAAGACTCGGTGGCACGTGCAATGGTATCG
>PKCQ01000148.1 GCA_002862265.1 Planctomycetaceae bacterium
CCAAGGAGAAGGTCGAAGCTTGGCGTGTTGACTACAACGAACAACGACCACACAGCGCCTTGGGCAACCTGGCCCCCAAGGATTTCGCTTGATCAGGCCGGGCTAGCCCGGCCTGATCAAGCCCTGATTTTCTCACTCGGCGTGTATCAGAAAATGGGAGCGGCTCACTATATTCTGGCTCAACTTGAGCTGATTGAAATCGCGAGACCTGGTCACGTGATTTCGAGACTCTTGGTCCCAATCGAGACTTTTGGGGACTCGGCGGACCGACACCGCGTCACGCGAATTGTCTGGCAAGATTCGCGTCTATATTAGCGAATTCCTATCTACTTGCACAAAACGATTAAGGCCCGCCAGCATTCACTGACGGGCCTTGTGTGCATCGAGACGGGTTGTGGGGCCCGTCTTAGTGGAGGCGGCGGGAATCGAACCCGCGTCCCGCGATATTTCTATGAAAGCCTCTACGTGCGTAGCTAATTGTTTAAGTCTCGCTTGCCCAGCCGCCTATCAGCAAGGCTGCCATTCAAGCCAGCCGGGAGCAATTTTTAGTCCCTCACGTGCCCGACACGGTGAAGAACGATCCAGAATTGCGACTGGCAGTCGGGCGTCTCTGGCGAACCCCCTCAGCCAGGGCAACCTGCTTAGGCTGCCATTGCTAGACTATTGTCTGCAACTAAATTTTGCGGTCAGCTTTTAACGTGGCCAACTGACCAACCACGGCACGCCACCTTCATTTCTAGCTACCCGGTCGAATCCATTTCGCCCCCAGCAAGAGAAGATTGCTCTTCAGCGAGTTTTTCTCAAAAGGTTGTTTCGAGCCGACTCCCCGAAAGTTTCGGTTTGTCAACTTCTCCAACTATAAGAAAACTTGCCGCCCGCCAATTATCTGCCACATGCACAGAAATTCAAGTCGTCCACCCGCCTATGCTAAAGAGCTAGAGACCGCTCATAGGTCCTGCTGGTTCGGGAAAGTTGTGCATGTCACGCTAAGCGGAATGACACGCATAGCGCCGGTTCTCGGGGACCGAGCCCTTGGATTAGAATAAGAGCTGTTGGCAAGAACATAGTTACCTTTAGGAGCTAGGCCGAGCCGCGTAGCTCAAGGCAACCCGTCACCCCTAGCTATACATAATAGAACTTAGCGGTAAGCCAAAAGTCTTGACGCATTCCACTAACAAACTTCGACTTGGCGTAGATACTAAGATGCATAATCCGGCAACGCGACGATGGTTTCTGTCCCAATGTGGAGTTGGACTGGGATCGATCGCGGCATCGCAATTGCTTGGCCCAAACGCCGTTGGTTGTGAAAATGGAGCTGCCGGGTTGAAAAAGCCTGCGGGGCCGTTGGCGGCTCGTGAACCTCATTTTTCAGGCAAGGCAAAAGCTGTCATCCACCTGTTCATGTGTGGTGCGCCAAGTCAGCTGGAGCTGTTCGATGAAAAACCACTGTTGAAGGAGCTCGAAGGCAAGCCACTCCCTCCATCTGTCATCGGCGATCAACGCTATGCTTTCATTCAGCGCAATGCGGCTGTTTTAGGGCCACAGTTCAAATTCGCGAAGCACGGGCAATCGGGTGCCTTAATCTCGGAGATGTTACCGCACACGGCCAAGGTGGCGGATAAGCTGTGCTTCGTTAAATCGATGCACACAGACCAGTTCAATCACGCGCCGGCTCAGCTGTTTTTCAACTCGGGATTCTCTCAGCCAGGCCGCCCAAGTTTCGGTTCCTGGGTCGTTTATGGGCTCGGAGCGGAGACAGAGGAGCTGCCAGCTTTTGTGGTGATGAGTACCGGTGCGGGGGTGAGTGCTGGAACTTCGCTTTGGTCCAGCGGATTCTTGCCGACTGTTTACACCGGAGTTCGTTTCCGCAGCCAAGGTGCTCCGATTCTGAACCTTGAGAATCCGTCGGGCGTGAGCAACCAGTTGCAAAGTGATACTTTCGAGCTGATCCGCAAGATGAATCAGCGTCAGCTAGAACAAGTGGGCGACCCGGAGATTCGCACGCGAATCGAGAGTTTCGAGATGGCCGCCAAGCTGCAAACTTCGGCTCCCGAGTTGATGGAACTCTCGCAGGAGACTCAAGCCACGCTTGACCTGTATGGCTGTGATCCGGCGAAGCAGTCCTTCTCGCGAGCTTGTTTGCTCGCCCGTCGCATGGTGGAACGCGGTGTGCGTTACATCAATATTTTTCACAGCGGTTGGGATGCTCACAGCAATATCGTGGGCAATATCCGAAATAACACCAAGACGACGGATCAGGCTTCCGCAGCACTCGTTAAGGACTTGGCGCAGCGAGGCATGCTGGACGACACGCTGGTCGTCTGGGGCGGCGAGTTTGGTCGGACACCGATGGTCGAAACGAATCCAGCATTGGGACGCAAGCAAGGTCGCGACCACCACCCTCAAGCATTCACGATGTGGATGGCGGGTGGCGGCATCAGGCCAGGGATGACACTTGGAGCCACGGACGAATTTGGTTTTCATGTGACGGAATCACCCGTCCACGTACATGACCTGCAAGCGACTTTGTTACACTGCCTTGGGTTTGACCACGAGCGTCTTACTTACCATCACGCTGGTCGCGACTTCCGTCTGACCGATGTTCACGGCGAAGTGGTCAAAGAGATTCTCGCGTAACCTCGCCTAAACCATCCTCTCCACCCAGAGCCGTTTCCTCTTGCATAGAAACGACCCAAACGCATCGGAATGTTCGCATGCGCAAGCCTCACCTTTATCTTCTGTACGCCTTCGCGATTTCCTTCCTATACTGTCCCTATTTGAAGACTGCGTTGGGCCAAGCCAACTACATCGCCAATGTAGATCGTCAGCCCTTGGAAGCATCGGTTGAACGTGTGGTTCAAGCTTTGGAGATCGCGGGAAGCCCGTTGCCCAAAGAGGCCCTGCAAGCGATCAAACAGCTGAAGGCGAGCAATCGCGATTCGCAAGTCGTTAGGCGGCTGCAAGCGATTCTAGATCCATTCTGCCTACTAGAAGTCAACATCAACCCGGAGAGTCGTGTCAGAGTAAAACGGCTTACTCGGCCTGCCGTTCTCGACCAACGCGGCTGGACTAATTTCTTGGTGAAAGTGCACAACGAGGCGGGTGTAACGGCAACGCTGGAATGTCTCAGCAAGCAGGCTTTGCCGATGGTGCGTCGCAGTAGCTCCAAGCCTGATCCCAAGATTGATATTTCACCAGCCGACGCAGCTAGGCGATGGTTGGATATCGCCAGCGTGAACTCGCAGCCGATGACGCCAACACTTTCGGGGCTAGCCGTCGAATACCGGATCATCCAGTTGTACAGTCGTGATGCTGGCAAGCGTGAAGCAACTTTGGAAATGCATGTCGGACAAGGCACACAGGACCTGGGCTTTCGCTCGGACGTTCCCATTCTGTTCGAATGCCGCCCATCAATCGAAGTGCCACTTGAAGTGCTTGACGAGAAGGGCGCGCCGACGACCTGCAGCCTGCTGATAAAAGATGAATTAGGACGCGTTTACCCGAATCCATCTCGTCGACTTGCACCGGACTTCTTCTTTCATCAGCAAGTTTATCGTTCGCATGGCGAATCGATTTCACTCGCTCCAGGCAAGTACAACATTGTGGCGTATCGTGGCCCTGAATATCACGAGGTACCGCTACAGCTGGAAGTCGTAGACCAAGCAAGTGCCGCACCAATGCGGATTGAACTGAAGCGATGGATTCACATGACGAAGCTTGGCTGGTTCTCCGGTGATCACCATGTTCATGCGGCTGGGTGCGCTCACTACGAAAATCCAACAGAAGGCGTGTCGCCGACGGACATGATGCGGCACATTGTAGGCGAGGACTTAAACGTGGGCTGCGTGCTCAGTTGGGGGCCATGCTGGTACTTCCAAAAGCAGTTCTTTGACGGGCAAGTATCGCCGCTCTCTCAGCCCGGGAATCTGATGCGCTACGATGTCGAGGTGAGTGG
>PKCQ01000035.1 GCA_002862265.1 Planctomycetaceae bacterium
GGGTATTGTTGGCTTTGGTGTCACGCTGTTGGGCGCGAAGTTCTTTCCACTGGTCGAAGCCTTGCCAACACCTTGATGAGGCGGCCGCTTGAACTCAGGTAGAACACGTGACGCAAGTCAGTTAGTCGCAGGCGTGGTACCCAACAATCCCACATCGAACGCACTGAGCCTGAGTCGCTTGCGCGTCTTGATTGTACTTGACTGCACTCTGAAGGCCTGACGGCGATGCGGCTCATCTGAGATCTGATACTTTCCACTCTTCATCGAAGAACCCGGCTGAAAGGACTTTGCCCGGATACTGAGTCGTACCGCCTTCGGCGACATCTACAATCGCCCAGTCCGGCAGCATCGGGATTTGTCGAGCATTGTTCAGATAAGCGTACTCGCGATAGGTGAACCCGCTGTTGATCACCACGTAGCGTTCTGGATTTAGCGGGTTAGGGTAGATCAGTATAGGAGCAACGTTGCCTTCATGTTTGACGCCACCGAATTGCACAGTATCCGTCGTCCATTTGATCGGCAACTCTGACAGGACTTTGGCGATCAAGGGGTTGGATTTGGACGTGCCGAAAAGAACGAGATTGCGATTGGCGAGTTCTTTCTCGGTCAATGTGGCGAGTGTGTCTTCCACGATTTCGCCGCGGAATTGACGCCTCCATTCATGCTTAGCTCGCTTGAACTCGCTTTCCGCCCAGCGTCCAGCGATCGAATCATCTTCTACACTTGGGCCAACGAAGGTGAAAGCGTCCATGAATGCATCGTCAATCGGACCTTGCAGTCCAGGTTTCTTACGCAGTCCTGTTGCGGGAGCTGTTGCAGCCCAGCCAGCCTCTGTTTTTTGAAATGACAAGTTGCCCGCGACGCTGGCCGTGATTTCCTGATCATCAATTTGTAATTTAAATGCGTCGCCTGAAAACACTCCAGTGGGGAGAACCAAAGCAAGGCCTGTGACACCTTGCGTTTTCAGGACAATTTCATCTTTCTTTAGTGCCCCGCGAATTCGAGATTCTTCCCAGTGCTGCTCCAGTCCTGTGACGCGTAGCCAACCAAGCTCGTTATAACGTAAGGAATAGGTTGTCATGTCGATTTCTTTTGGCAGTTTAGGCTTTCCGCTCGCCAGCTCTTTATCTAGCCATTTCTGAATCTCGACTTTAGATTCCGGATGGATCTTGTGTCCGGTTTTCGGCCCGATGATATGCGGCAGCTTCATGTCGCGGGTTGCAAAGGCTGCTTCCATCACGTCAGCCGCTTGTTTTTGACGATCGACTTCGCCACTGTATGCAACGGTCGGGACGTTACGTAAGTTATTCGTCCATTCAGGACAGTCGTACCAGTGCAAGAGTTTGTTTTGGTACCAAGTGGGCTGGAAATCTTCATCTTGGAAAACGCGTAGGAACTCGCGTGTTTCGCTAATGCCAGCCCCTGGGTTTGCTGCTGCCCAGAGATTCGGATAGTGAACCGCCATTGCCAACAACCGGCGCCACCCATCGAGAAGCCGCGAATGGTTATACGAGTCTCGTCTACGGGCCATAGCTGCTTGACGCACTCGATTGCTTCTAGAACATCGATCTCGCCGACGAACTTGAACGCGTTGCTGTAACGACCGTAAGGATGTAGCACAATTGTGTTCTTGGGTTGGTATTGGCCTGGGGACGTCGATCTCTGTTGCAGGAACTTGACTTCGCTCACCCGTTCGCCACGACCATGTAGCCATACATCCAATCGCATTTCTCCCTCATAGAAGCCCCAGTTGGGAGGGAGCTCGACTCCGAATGGCTGGACCGAGTCATCGATCTTGGAGCGAAAGCCACCGACAATCAGCGGACTTTTTCCCAGGTTTCGGCCGAAGACATCCTGCCTTTTTCCAGATGCAAGGGCTCTTAGTCGACGCTCTCCTTCGCCTAGCGTATTCTTGATTCCGGCCAAATCACCAAGGCCGTAAACCATCTTGGTTTCGAGTGTTATTTCGACGGCACGAGCAAACACTTCTACATGGCATTTCCAAGCATCGGGTTCATCCAAGACACTAAGTGAAGTTCGGATTGCTCTGGCGCGCCTTTGATACTCGTCGAATACTTCTGCCTCGATTTCAATTCCGACAGGAGGAACTGCTCGGACGCTCTTCGGATCGTTGTCTTTGGGCCCATCAGCGATTGCCGTCGGAAGAAAACATAATCCTACAAGCACGGAGAATAGCGCTCGTTGTGAAAAGGGAGCTAAAATCGGCATATTACGGTTCACGGCGAAAACAAGTCAACTCGAGCGGATTCGTTGAGTCTCAGGCTGAGAATTGGTCTAACCGGTGGGAAATGTCATACTATCGTAGCGTTTGCGCATATTGATCGTGATATCTCCCACAAGGCAAGAAAACATGCAGCCGTTGGTAAAGACAGCTCCCACTCGACGCCGAATCGCTGTCCTACAATTGCTGTTGGTTCAGGCGCTAACCATAGCCGAAGCCCATGACGATGACCACAGCCATGCACCCGCGGCCGTAACGGCCAAAGAGCGTTATCGACCGACCGCTATGCCTGATCGTGTCATTTTGACGATCAGTGGTGATCCGAGAACGACGCAATCGGTCACCTGGAGAACCTCCACTGAAGTCAAAGAAGCTTTTGCCGAAATTGCGATTGCGGAAGCTGGGCCTGGCTTTCCCCAAAAAGCCAAGAAACATCACGCCAAAACGCAGCTCTTAAAGTCTGACCTATCCGAAGCGCATTATCACAGCTTTACATTTGAGAGCCTTTCTCCAGGCACGACGTATGCCTATCGCGTTGGCGACGGCGGAAAAAACTGGAGTGAGTGGTGCCAGTTCAAAACAGCGGTCGCTTCAGAGGAAAAGTTTTCTTTTGTCTACTTTGGGGATGCGCAAAACAGTGTGCGGTCGATGTGGTCTCGCGTGGTGCGTGAAGCCTACCGGGACGCGCCGCGAGCTGCTTTCTTTCTGCATGCTGGCGACTTAATCAATCGCGCCGAGTCCGATGGTGAGTGGGGTGAATGGTTTGAGGCTGGCGGTTGGTTGAATCGATCAACTCCAAGCATCGCTGTTCCTGGCAATCACGAACAAGCTGGTTCCGCGCTTGGCCGTAGGTTGTCACGTCACTGGCGTCCGACATTTACTTTCGCAGAGAATGGTCCGAAAGGATTGGAAGAGTCTTGCTATACTTTGGTGTATCACAACCTTCGCATTGTCGCACTGAACAGCAATGAGGAGTTGGAGAAGCAAGCCGAGTGGATGGATCGAGTATTGGCAGAAAACGAGGCACCGTGGGTTGTTTGTACTTTTCACCATCCCGTGTTTTCCACTGGAAACGATCGCGACAACGAAACACTGCGAACTCTTTGGAAACCCATTTTTGACAAGCATCAAGTAGACCTTGTTCTCCAAGGCCACGATCACACCTATGGCCGAACGGGGCTCGATGTACCAGGCGTTCAAGAGTTCAACGAGCGCATGAAAGAAGAAGCACGCAAGAGAGCCGAAGCGAAAGCAAAGGCAAAGAAAAAGGCGAAGCTGGAGGCCACGAAGAAAGCGTCTCAAGAAGCAAAGTCAAACATTGAGTCGGAATCCGAGTGTGCGTTCACCGAAACCAACGTTCCGACAGGTGTTCAAAAGGTGGAACCGACTTTCGGAACTGTCTATGTCGTCTCTGTAAGCGGCCCCAAAATGTACAACAACACGCAGCATGAATTCATGACGCGAGTGGCGGAGGACACGCAGCTTTATCAGATCATTCACATCAACGGCGACAAACTGAGCTTTGAAGCCCGAACGGCCGTCGGCGAAATATACGACGCCTTCGAATTACACAAGCAAGAAGGCAAAATCAACAAACTCGTAGATCTGCAGCCTGATACGCCACAGCGATTGCGTAAATAGGCATTAACCTGGCGGGAGCCGCATAAACGCGGTAAGACGAACCCAAGTATCGAGTGGCGTT
>PKCQ01000273.1 GCA_002862265.1 Planctomycetaceae bacterium
ATTCCAGTTAAAACGGAACTCCTGGCCTTGCTGCGGACGGGGGCGAATGGAAGCACCAGCACCGGTTCGTAAGTTTCGCCGGCGAATCGATCCGTTCTGGCTCTCGCTGTAGATGACATCTGGATCTTCTGGATCGACTCGGCAGACAAAACCATCGCCGCCTCCAACGGAAATCCAATCTTCGTTTACTACGCTGCCAGCAAGTCCGATGGCTGGTCCGCCCCAGGATCCATTGTCTTGCAGGCCGCCATATACACTGTAGGGCTTGGTCGGTCCGATCGTTGCGTGATAGAATTGTCCTAAGGCAGCGGTGTTGATGTGGTCCCAGTTGCGACCACGATCAAAGCTGACGTAGTATCCACCGTCCGTGCCAATGACCATGTGTCGTCCTTCGTTTGGATCGATCCATAAGTCGTGGGCATCGGAGTGAACGCCTCGGCCCAAATCTGCCGTGAAAGTTTGCCCACCGTTTTCGGAACGATACTGCGAAACGCCCAGCAAGTAGACGAGCTGGTCATCGCTTGGGTCGACACGAACGACACTGAAGTACATCGGCCGAATGTTGATCGAGTTGACGCGAGTCCATGATTCGCCAGCGTCGGTCGACTTATAGACGCCGCCATATTCGTGGCCCTCGGAACCTTGTTGGTCTTGAGCGTTGGGCAGTTGTCCGAAGTACGAATAGGTGTAGGGACGGTCCGATGTCCCGGCGTTTCGGTCACCCAAGACGACGGTCGCTTTCACCGTCTTATCACCACGCTTTACCTCGACAGGCATTTCGTCGCCTGCATTTCGAGAACGAATTTCAGCGATCAAATCGTCATAGGTTTTGATTTCCTTCTTGCCAACTTTCGTCACGACGTCGTTAGCCTTCAAACCGGCTTCGGCTGTCGGGCCGCCTTCCGTTACAGATGTCAACAATGCTCCGTCGGTGCCATTTTGTCCACGGATTCCCATGTATGCGCTGCTTTGCGGCCCGGTGCCTGGCTTCTTGCCAAGTTTGACGACGATGCTTTCTTCCTTGCCCTCGCGTTCAATCTTGAGAGTCACTTCGTCACCGATCGCTAGAGCTGCTGTCGCCTTGATCCAGTCTTCGTAGTTTTTGGGTTTGTTGTCGTTGAAGCTCAGGACGATGTCGCCAACTTTCAAGCCCGCTTTGTTAGCAGGTCCTTTCGGGGTAACTCTTGTCAAAGCAATGCGACCGCTTTGGTCCTCTCCTACGATACCGTAATAGGGCTCTGCAGCCGCACCTCGTGAACCGGGGCGAACCGCCAGTTTCACCCCGACCTTTACTTCCTCGTCGTCACGTGCGAGAGTGAGGTGGATGCGTTCACCAGCCGCTTTGTCCCGAAGTACTTCGAGTAGTTCGTCGTACTTGTAAAGCTTCTTGTTATCTGCGGAGAGAAGTCGGTCACCGACTTCCACGCCAGCTTTTTCTGCTGGGCTACCAGGAATGACCTGAGTGATCGTGCCTGCAGCTCCCACATCATTACCGACTAATCCCAGGTAGCATGAGAAAGGCTTCGGGCCTTTCCCGATATTCTCGCAGTCGATAATCGCGTAGATCGTGTTCGGGGATTTCTGCTGCCAGTCCAAGCCGATCCGACCGGTCATACTGCTGGGCAGGCCGTCAGTCAGCTTGTTCCAGTTCTTACCACCATCGGTTGTCTTGTACAAACCAGCCTTTGGTCCCCATTTGCGAACGGGATCGTAACTGTCGATTCCATTGGGCTTGGGGACACTGCCTGGCCAACTATCGAATTCGTCGCGAAGTCGATCCCACATGCCGACGATCAGAGTATCGGGATCTTCGGGGTGCATGATCATGTCAATAACGCCAGTGCGTTCGTCCAGGTAGAAGACCTTTTCCCAAGTCTTTCCGCCATCAGCTGTTTTGTAGACTCCGCGTTCTTCGTTTGTTCCATACAGGCGTCCCGCTGCGCCAACGTAGACCACATCCGAATTCTTTGGGTGGATTAGGATCTTGCCGATCTGATAGGTCTTTTCTAGCCCCACGTGCTCAAAGGTCTGTCCACCGTCCACGGACTTGTACACGCCGTTGCCGTATGAGACTGAGTTGCGTGGGTTGATCTCGCCCGTACCAACCCAAAGGATTTTCGAGTCTCGAGGGTCACTTGCAATTGCACCGATGGAAACCGTTGATTCGTGATCGAACTGGTGTGTGACACTCGTGCCTTGGTTCGTCGTTTTCAGCAGGCCTCCGCCGCCCGTTGCAATCCACCAAGTGGAGCTGTCCGCCGTGTTGATCTCAACATCGGTAACTCGTCCCGACATGTTCGCTGGTCCCAGCGAACGCCAGTTCATCGCGTCCAGCCACTCGGACTTCATCGTGAAAGTCACAGGCCTCTTGGCCTGTGGGGAGCGACGTTGCTGAGCTTGGCGCGGTGATGGTGCTTGGGTAGGAGCAGGTTCCTTAGTTTTTTTCTTCTCTGCAGGCTCTGTCTTCGTTTCGAGCAGCTTGGTCACGGCTGAGGAAAGCTTGTCTAACTTGTTCTCGATCGCATTCAGTCGGGATTCAGTCTTGTTCTTCGCGGCTTCGACTGGCGTTGGCTGACTAGAAGGTTTCACCTTGGGCTTAGGAGGTTTCTCTGGGGAGGTTAGCCTAGCAGCCTTTTCTTCTGGTTTGGCCTGAGGTTTTTTTCTCTTTTTGCTTGGTTTGGCGGTCGCTTGAGCGTCTGCTTCCGCCCTTGCTGCTGCGGGCTTGCCTGCCGGTTCTTCTGACTTCGGGTCCTGGGCAAAGACGGGTTGCGACAGTATCAGGACAAAGCTGAGAGAAACGGCAAGTCTTGCAGAACAAGAGGCTTGCGGGGAGGCAGAACAAGAGGCTTGCGGGGAGTCGATGTACGTCATGAGGTAGATCTATGGCGAAATAGTGGAAGAAATCTACAGGAAGGGAGCATGATCTTCCCGCCTAAGCACGGCGTTAGGAAACATAGCTTTACTATAGATCCAGCCCCTTGTACTCTCAAGCTTTGGCGGCGTGCAACCTCGAAAGCAGCGATGACTTTTTTGTAAGCGAATCTCGCCGCTTCTGAACGGGATAGGCCGCTAGTGCGATACAAAGAACTTGATTTCGTTGTGCTGGGCTTAACGTGCGGTTGGGTTGCAGATACTCCAGTTGCAAATTTTGAAGAGAGGTTGGATCATGCCGCGAATCGTCGGTGCTGCGGTGATTTGCGCGTCGTTTACGAAACCGGCAGCTGCCGGTCTCATTTTCACCGCAATACGAACCAAGGACTTGCCAGGAGAGAGTGGTTAGTTTTTTCTAGGCATCAAGTCGGATATAGGCCCAGAATCGTTGAGCTATGATTTCACCGGTTTCGCGCTCACCGGTAAGGATCTTGATGCCGTGGTAACAGCCACGCTTGCTGCCTAAAAGGCAGTCGTCTTTGGTCCTAGCGATGCATATGATTGAGCATCCTTGGTGCCTGCGGTGTTTTGGGGGCCGCATAGGATGGCGACACAACTTCCTTTCGCATCGAAATTCGAACCATCACGTCAGTGGAACCATGACGCAGAGTATTTGGCTTCACGCATTGAGAAGAAATTAATAGGCTTGAGGAACCTGCCTGCGTTTCTTTAGTGTGCACTTACGCGGCGGAGAAACTGCTGGGCTTGGCCGGCATTTTCGTTATCGTGTTATGTCGAGCGAAGCCGCTTTATGGTATCCGTGACCTCGATGTGTTGCATTTCGTCAATGAATTCGAACTGGAGTACCGTCGGCCCTTGATGCTTTCAGGCTCTCGAATTTTCTGGGATTGCGAAGGTGGGATCTGTACATTGACGGTTGGATCGTCTTTGCAGTTTAATGCATCGTGAGCCCGAGGCACTAACGTTGGCACTTGTTGCAAGCAAAAACTTGCAAATTCCTATTGAAAAACAAGCATTTCCTGTTCATGGCCTTTCTTGGGTGTGCATTT
>PKCQ01000509.1 GCA_002862265.1 Planctomycetaceae bacterium
TATGAGCTTCTGGTCCCGGTGCGTTAAAACGCTCTGACCAAGATGAAGCCTCATCCTCTCCGTTTGTACCCGCAATGATATCTCCTGGAACTCGCATGTGATAAATCTTGCCGACGCGAGCACTGTACCAACCGTTTTCGCGAAAGTGCTGGCCGAGGTTCACGGGCGATTTGCCCATGTAGCGACTAAACATAAAGGAACGTCGAGAAGGACCGCAAACCACGCCTTGGCAATAAGCGCGTTCGAACACCATGCTTCTTTCAGCCAATGCATCGATGTTCGGCGTCTTGCAGTTCGGATCACCGTAACAGCCGAGCACGCTCGCCTTGAGGTCATCTGAAACGATGAACAGCACGTTCTTGATCGGATTCCCGCCACTCGCCTCACTGGTAGCGGAGGTCGTCAAGACTTTCGGCCCCGTTCCGCTTCCTCCAAGACTCGCCGCAACTAAGGCACTGAAAAAAAGGAACGAACCAATCAGGGCCCTGAATCCTAAATGAAAAACGTGTTGACTCGATCTCATTTCATGATGCCAATTCATGCACTTCTTTCTACTTCGGGCCACTTGTCACTTACTATGAAAACAGGTGTTTCAACAGGTGATAGGTCTTCTGCAGCATTTTTTACCATGATACTAGAAAGAAGGCTGCTCGTTGAACCAAGGAAGTGCTTTTCAATCCGAGCCAAGAACTCCTCTCTTGCCAACCACTCAGGGTTGAGTTCTCGCGACAACCAAAACGGCTTCCGCTGCACTCGAAAAACGGCCGCAGGGTACGACGACAGAAAATCCCGCAATTCATTCGAGCGGCACCAAAGGCCTTCCAAGTGGTTGGAATTAAGTTGTTGGCAGTCCATTTGCAGGGAAGCGTGAAAGTGGCGATGAATGCGACCAAGCATCATCATCTTCCGATCATCTACCTTTTGATCAAGTCGTTCGCTCAGCGTGAGTTGATGCCGTTGCAAGTGTTCGAGCTTGCGATGCAAGCTGTCTGCCGGATTCGGACCGATTAGAGCTCGCTCACCGGCCAGACTTGCTAAGCCTCCCAAGTGCAGAAAGAACTTTACAGCAACTTCCAGGTGTAAGGTTCTGCCAAGGCGGTCCTCAAGTAGAAAGTCGATTTCGCCAATCGTGCGCGGGCCATCAAAGATCTGATGGTGCGCAAGCAAAATGTTGAAACCTGCAAGCTCACGTAAGGCATAGTGGACAAGGGCTTCGAAGTAATCCCCCACTCGATGGCTTCGGCACTGCTCATTCATAAAGGAAGCTGGATCGCTCGAATCCAATGTCTGGAAACGGGTGCGCGTCTCAGGTAAAAACTCAAAAGTTGGCAGAGCCGTTGAATTTAACAAACTCGGACTGCTGATAACCCACTCGAGGTCACTGGTCAGTTGCTCTGGGTTCCATGTGCTCAACGCGAATTGCCCGGACTCGATTCTATATCTTGGTCGCCTCGAGCACCGCATCCGCAAAGTAGTCAAGGTTTCTTGCGGAGATCCCAGCGACATTGATGCGTCCGCTTCCAACGATGTAGACTCCTCGCTCATTTTTGAGCCAATCGACTTGCATCGGAGTAAGTCCGCTGAAGGAAAACATGCCGTTTTGCTGCAGAAGGAATGAGAAGTCAACATCACAGTCCCGCTGCTTCATCGCGTCGACGAAATCAGAACGCGTCGAGTGAATGCGGGCTCGCATCTGAGACAACTCGTCTTCCCATTCTGCACGCAACTCTGCTGAGTCTAGGATCGCTGCGACAATGGCTGCACCATGCTTGGGGGGATTGGAGTAATTGCAGCGCACGGCTCGCTTGATGTTACTCTGCAGATTTACCTTGGCGCTGGCTTCGGGAGCCACAGCGATGAGAGCACCGATGCGCTCGCCGTAGAGCCCAAAGTTCTTGGAGTAAGAACTGCAAATCATGAACTCTTCGTGCTGAACCGAGATAGCTTTCAGTGCCGCGCGATCCTCATCTAGCCCACATCCAAAACCTTGGTACGCAAAATCGATCAACGGCAGCATGCCGCGTTGTGCGCTAAGTTCCGCCAGATCTTCCCATTGGCTTTCCGTCAGATCGACACCTGTTGGGTTGTGGCAGCAGCCATGAAGCAGAAGCACGTCGCCTACTTTGCCACCTGTTTCAATCGCATCCATCATGGCTTGGAAATCCAGCGACTTGCCGTCAGCGGCGAGGTACGGATAGCTCTCGACTGCGATACCGGCTGATGCAAACACGGCGGGATGATTCGGCCAAGTCGGAGTGCTTAGCCAGACTCGCGATCCGCCGAAGGCAGCACCAAGAAAGTCAGCTGCTACGCGTAGAGCGCCAGTTCCGCCGGGAGTCTGAAATACGGCTACACGATCTTCCGAGACCAAATCGCCAAGCGTCAATTCTCTGGCTCTTTGGTGAAACGCTGGCAAGCCATCGATTCCGAGGTAACCCTTCGAATTTTCCGTCTCGCAAAGCTGCTTTTCCGCTTTCTGAACGGCAGCAAGTATGGGTGTCACGCCTTGGTCATCTTGGTACACGCCGATCGTGAGGTTCATTTTCTCCGCGCGATCATCCTTCTTGAAAGCTTCGGACAGGCCAAGAATTGGGTCGGGCGGGACGGATGCGACGTTTTCAAACATGAAGGTTCTCAAATGGATCGGGGCGTAGACAGAGGTTGGGAGCCCATTGACTGGCAAACCGGACACTTGCTAGTCGGGCCCGGTTCGCTACTCCGTACAAGCTTCCTGTTTGAAGCCCATTTGGTCTAGCCCATCCAGCTGCTGCGCTAAAGAATTCCGTGCGTTGCCTGGTTGGTATTCAGTTGGCTGAAGCTTGAGAGATGACCTACATCAACTTACTGCCAACTGCCCACAGCTTGCTGCCCAACGCCCAAAGAAAGAAGAGCAGAGCAATGACAAGCAAGCCATTCACAACGACACCACTCCTCGCTTTCTCACCAATCCACTCCGTCCGATTATTTAGCACCAAGAGTGCGCTTGCGAGTATCGGAATGAAGAGAGCTCCTACAACGCCATTGACTAGCATCGCCGTCGTGAAGTCTACCCAAATCAGTCCTGATATGGGCGCAATGGCGAGCACTGCCAAATGCCAACTGTAAACATTCGAGTCGGAGAGCTTTTCGTTAGAGCTCTTTTTATCTTCGGCAGCTCGCTGTTCCGACAGAAGAAGACGCCAAAAGTCAGTGAACAGATATGGCACACTTTGCCAAACGCCGAGCAGCGAACTAAAGAAAGCTCCCCAAGCTCCGACAAAGAACGCCCACTTGGCGATCACACCGAGCCCTCCAAGTCTGTTTTCCAACGTCTCAGCGACGTCAATAACCAGCGTCGCTCCTTTGCCTTCAACGTTAAGTTGACTACCGATTACGACCATAGCTAATCCAAAGACCGCGGTCATCCCATAACCGATGGCCAAATCAATGCGACAGGTCCTCAAGTCACTCCACTGCGTGCGAGCCTCCTCGCGGATCCAATAACCGTAGCAAAGAATTGTCACAGTACCACCGATTCCACCTAACAAGGCAACCGTCCAGTTCAAGCCTTCACCACCTAACTCTGGAATAGTGGGAATGACCAAGCCTGCGAAAAACTCACCAAAAGGTGGTGCCAGAGCGATCGCAGTACCGCAGACAACCAAGAACATCATGCCAATGCAGACGCTCATCACTTTTTCGAAGACACTATAGCCGCCGAACATCACCAAGACGGCAGCAATCAGACTTTGCGCAATTCCATAGAAGACTTTGCTCTTCGAAGGATCTTCGAAAATCGGATAGATTGCGTAGGCCGCCACACCACAGGCACTCATCAGCGCCATAGCGACTAGGTAACTCCAAATGATCAAATAGATCATGAACAACCACTGCGCCCGTTTGGGCAAATGCTTTACCGCTCCCTGCAAGATGGTCGTGCCAGTTGCCAATTGCCAAC
>PKCQ01000507.1 GCA_002862265.1 Planctomycetaceae bacterium
CGGAAAGACTCCAAAGCAATGCGCAGGAGTTCGGAGAGCAGAGCTTACTGCCGTTTAGCTACGCCGGGACGATGGGGCTGATCGAGTGCGAGTATCCCACGGCGTTCTTCCGCGCACTCGGAGCCAGTGAACTTGACTGGACGATTTGTGCAGCCACTGCCGGTGCAGGTTGGGAAGCCAACTACGGTCCCAACAAGATGTCGACTCCGCCGGAAAGTGTAGTGCATTCCAAGTTGATCATCCTGTGGGGGATCAATGCTCTGCGGTCGAACAGCCATCTAGTGCCGTTCATGAAAAAGGCGAAGCATGCTGGTGCACGCGTTCTGCACATCGATCCGTTTCGCAACGAGACCAGTCGCTTTGCCGATGAACACTGGCAAGTCAACGTCGGCAGCGATGCAGCTTTGGCCTTGGCTCTGGGACGTGAGATTTTGAGGCGAGGTCTCGAGGACTCCAAGTACTTGCAGCAGCATGCAGTTGGCATCGAAGAATATCGCCAAGCTTGCGAACCCTGGACTCCGGAGCAAGCCGCCAAGTTATGCGGAATCGAAGCGGAGAAGATCAAAGAGCTGGCGACTAAGATCGGCAATGAGCCAGCGACTTTCATCAAGATCGGCTACGGGATGACTCGGAATGAAGGAGGTGGAAACGCAGTTCGAGCCGTCACTCTCTTGCCCGCGTTAACCGGTGCTTGGCGGCAGCTCGGCGGAGGGGGAGCACTCTCGACCAGTGGTGGCTTTGGTTTAAACGAGAGCCGTTACTCGGGCAAGCATTTACTCAAGAGTGGTCGTCGTCACATCAATCAAAATCAACTTGGCGAAGCCCTGAACGCGACGAAAGATCCAATTTCGACGCTGTTCGTCTACAACTCCAATCCAGCAGCTATCGCGCCCGATTCGAGTTCTGTGCTAAAAGGGTTCCGACGCGAAGATCTGTTCACAGTGGTACTTGAGCATTTCCAGACCGACACGGCGGACTACGCAGATTTTCTGTTGCCGGCTACCACTTTTGTAGAGCATCCCGACCTGTATAAATCGTATGGGCATTATCACTTGCAATGGGCCGAACCAATTTTGCCACCATTGGAAGAGTGCCAGCCGAACAGCTGGGTATTCAAAGAGTTGGCAAAACGACTGGGGCTGGAGGATGAGGTCTTCACAATGTCGACCGAAGAGCTGGCCACGGACTTACTCGACAGCTCAGCGCCGCAGCTGGAAGGAATCACTTTGGAACAATTGAAGAAGGAACGAAGTGTCCCGCTCTATTTTGCCGGTGATTTCCGGCCGTATTCTGAAGGCAGCAACTTTGAGGATCGAAAGATTCGTTTTTCTCCTCCGCCGGAACAAGTTGAGTTCGCTGTGCAAACGTCCGAAGCGTTTCCTTTGCGATTAATCTCGCCGCCAGGGGCATTTCTGTTGAATACGAGCATGGGTAATCTGGAGCCGATCATCAAAGCAGCCGGAGGCGAGCCGACGGTGATCGTGCATCCCTTCGATGCGGCAGAGCAGGGGATTGTCGATGGTTCTCAGATTGAAATTAAAAGTAGCAAGGGTGCGATCCGCCGCAAGGCGATTGTCTCTACCGATGCAAAGAAAGGTGTAGTTGTCGCACTTGGACAGTGGTGGCCGAAGCTTGCTCCTGACAAGAGATCGCTCAACGAGCTCACCGACCAAGGACTTACGGATCTTGGCGGCGGAAGTCTATTTGGCAATGCAGTTGTACGAATACTTCCAGCGACGCAGGCTTCTACCCTTCCAGTGGCATAGGTTTTCGACCTGTGTTCTACGCAAGAATTCGGTTCCCACAGGCTGGACCTTTGCTAGGTTAGAACATGTACCACTACTTGGGGAGTTTCACCTTTGCAGGTTTCTCTTTCTTGGGTTCATCAATCGTTGGTGGGAAGCCATTGAGTTGTCGCCAAATCTCGTAGCCCAACGGCACTTGATTCAACAGCACCCAACCATTGGCTCGTACTCCTTGGCGCAATCTATCCAGTGGCCAGTCGATATCTACGTCACGATGGATGTCTGGAGTTACCAATACTCGGAAATTTCCTTTGCCGTCGTCAGTCGGGAAGACGCGATTGACCTTGCCGCCAAAAGTTCCGATGGCAACTGACGGCCAGCCAACAAATTGCACCGCAGGCCAACCCTCCATCTGTAGTCGAACCTGGTCGCCCTCGTGGATTAGCGGCATGTCATTTCCAGATACCATCATTTCGATCGCTAGATCGGTTGCTTCTGGCACAACAACAAACATCGGATCGCCTTCCTTAACGGTATCACTGCCTTCCAGGCCGTACCACTGCTGAATGTACCCGCTACGCGGAGCGCTGATTTCCAAGCGTCCCAAGTCTTCCTGTCGTTTCTTTTCTAAGACTGCGAGTTCTTTGTTGAAAGATGCCACCTTTGATTCCTCATCTCGAACCTTGGCGTTGGTAGTCTCCATCTTGGACTTTAGATCCTCATTCTTCGAATCAACTTCTTTCTCTTTGGCTGCAAGATTGGCTTTAGATTCCTCGACGTAGTCGCCAGCTTTCATCGATTTTTGTCTCGCCGCTTCGACGGCTTGTCGTTTGGCAACTAATTCACCTTCGGAGCCGATACCGACTTTGATTACATCTTCTGCGATACGAAGGTCGTTTTCCTTCGCAGCGAGTTCTGCGTCGACGGCCGCTGCCTCTTTTTCGGCTTGAGCCAGCTTTTGCTTGGCGACTTCTAATTGTTCCGCCAGGGAGAAACGCATTAGCTCATTGCTGGATTCTTGCAGTTCCACCACACGTTCTGCATTCTTGACACGTTCCTTCGCGGCTCGCATTTGGATGTCCAACGCAGCAAATTGAAGCTCGAATTGCTGTTCGGCTCCCTCTGCAGCTGGCACGAGGACGATCAGAGGCTCGCCCTGTTTCACAAAGGAACCCTCACGCAAGCCAGGTTTTACCCAGTCAACGATTCCTTTCGCAGCGCTCTTCACCGCTTGAGGTCGCTGTTGTGGATCAAGAGCCACCACGATGCCAGTCCCGGACGCAGTTTGCTGCCAAGGCAGAACGACCATCCCTACGAGGCAGAGGAGGAATAGAATCAGTGTCACTCGACCGGCGATGCGCACTATGCGAGTGGTTCGTACGAGCTGCAAGGCTGGGAAGTCTGACCAAGTTTTTTGAATGGCATTCATGACGAGAGCTCTAGCTGAGCGGGAAGGCAATCCAGCAAATGTCTGTTTTTCGAAGCTACGACCAACGTTGTAGCGGATAGTTCGAGCAGTCGACCAACAATTTCTTTCTGATCTTCTTCAGAGAGTTCGTCCAGCGCACCTGAAACGAGCAGAAGCCCAGGTTGTCCGGCCAGTGCTCGCGCGAGCATCAGCTTTGCAATTTGAGATCGGCCGAAAGGCGAGCCGCCTGTCTGAAGTGTCGTGTCGAGTCCGTCTTCGAGTCGAGAGATTGTGTCCCATAAGCCCACTAGTTCGAGGACTTCGCGGATACGTTCACGTCCGACGCCGAGACGGCCCATGGAGACGTTGTCATGGATGCTGCCGTAAAACACCTCGGCCTGAGCTGCCCAGCCCACCGCAGTACCTTGCGATCCAAGGACTAGCTCGGGTGCTTCCATGCCGTCTACTTCAACATGTCCTGCTTGAGGCGATCTCAGGCCCGCGATGGCTTCCAGGAGCTCACCCGCTGAGCCGTTGTCCAGCACGCCAACCTTTGCACCGGCGTCGATGGCATTTGCACGAACCGTTCCGCCTTTGGAATTCAGACGTAGGTCGTCCCAGCCGACAGTCAGCGCCTTGCCTGAGGCCACTGAAACATAGGCATGGGGATCGACGGGGATGTCGAGAAGTTGGCCGACTTTCTCGATACCTGCCATCAGATCGTAGTACTTTTCTAGCGATTTGCCGGCTTTTGAGAAGGCGCCGACAACGACTGCGACAACAA
>PKCQ01000512.1 GCA_002862265.1 Planctomycetaceae bacterium
ACAGTTCAGGAGTAAAGGCTAGTCCAGCCAAAGTAGCGTATCCGCCGTAGCTTCCACCCATAATCGCAACCCGGTCTTTGTCAGCAATTCCCTTGCTGACGAGATACTTCACACCCCAGGTGATGTCGTCTTGCATCAGCTTGCCCCACTGCAGATCGCCCGCGTTGAGGAACTTCTTTCCGTAGCCGCCGCTTGCGCGGAAGTTCGGTTGCAAAACCGCGTAACCACGATTCGCCAAGAATTGCACCAAAGGATCATACCCCCAACTGTCGCGTGGTCCCTTTGGACCGCCGTGTACCAGAACCACAACTGGCAAATTGCTTGGTTCAACACCGACGGGCAGCGTCAAATAAGCGGGAATCCCCAGACCATCACTGCTGAGATAGCGGATGGAGGTCATAGACGCCAAACCACCTTCTACTTCCTTGAGCTCTGGGCGAGGCGTGTACTGATGAATTAGCTCGCGAGTCTTGGTGTCAAAGTACCAAGCTTCCGCAGCGTACTTGTCGCCGTGGACTGCAATCAAAAACTTGCTGTAGTCGTTCGTCGAACTTTGGAATGCAATCTCGCGTCCAGGGAAGGTGCGTTGCAAGAACTTGTAGTTGATTTCCCAGTCCTTGTTGCGCCAGTAGTATCGGGTTTTGTCCTCGGTGTACGAAGTCGAAATGATCTCGCGTGTGTTGCGATCGACTCGCAAACCGCCAAAGTCGACGATGGACTCGGGATCGCTCTCCAGCAGTTCCATTTCCTTAGTCACGGGATTCATCTTATAGAGCGTTGCCAAGTCGAGCTCACCTTTATTGGTGACCAAGTAGATGTTCTCGTTCTTGGCATCCCAACCACTGACACCTGCACTCTCGTCTACGTTGGTTTCATAGATTGGAACAAGCTTGTCTTCATCCTTACGGAGCAACGTCGTATTGCCCGCTGGATCTGTTCGGCTGAGCAAACGCAGTTTGTCATCCCAATCGAACTCGTAGCCCGTAATACGGTCTTCGTTCTTGTAAATGAGCTTGAGCTCGCCAGTGGAGATCTCGAGGCGATAAAGATCGTGCCAAGCTGGATCGCGGTCGTTCAGTCCGACCCAAAGCAGATCTGGGTTGCTTTGACTGGCATGCATCATTTGAGCGGTGACACCCTCCATCGGCGTTAAATTGCGAGCTTTCGGAGTTTGTTGACCTTCGGCAGGCATAGCACCGGGATCGACAGCGAAGAGATTCATATTCTCATCTCCGCCTGAATCCTTCACGAACAAGATGTACTTGCCGTCCTCAGTCCAGGAATAACCGTAGAGTGGGCGTTTGCTGTCGGTCAGCGGCCGAGCTTTGTCAAAGGGCTCGGCAAATTCTTTAACCCAAACATTCATGATCCCCTGGTAGGGCTTCATGAAGGAAATGAACTTGCCGTCCGGGCTTAACTGACCGCCTGCAATCTGCGGGTTGCCGAAAAAGAGTTCACGATCCAGCAGCGGTGTGTCCGCTTTTTCTTTCGATTCATCCACTTGAGCTTGGACCAGTTTTGAAGGAATGCCGGTTGGAAAAAAGAGCGCTGCAAACGCAGCGACAAGAACAAGTTTTTTCTTCGTATCATCTTACGATTGAAGTAGAGTTGATGTGAATAACAACTTAACCAAGGATTTTTTAGATAGTGCGTTATGGCTCCGGAGTAAGCTTCCTTCCTAACCCGACGCGTCAGCGAGGCAACTAGCCGATTCTTCTCGCTAACACTTCGAGTTGTGATTCAGCTAGGCTCCGATGTCTGCTTGCGAACACGCTAAAAGCTATCAGCATCGACATAGGCATCGATGACAGCTTGCTCACCCTCGACGCCCTTTTGAGAGTTGCCGTGCTCCATGCCTAGCAGGCCCTCAAAACTGCGTGAGTGAATGTACCTAAAGACATTGCGATAGTTGATCTCACCAGTACCGGGCTCTTTGCGGCCGGGGTTGTCACCGCACTGGAAGTAGCCGATCTCATCCCAGCATTTTTTGATATTGGGGATCAGGTTACCTTCGGTGATTTGCTGATGATAGATGTCAAACAAAATCTTGCACGACGGGCTGTTGACCGCCTTACAGATTTGATAGGCCTGGGGCGAACCCTGCAGAAAGGCTCCACCGTGATTGGCGTACCAATTCAAGGGTTCCAGTACCATAACCAAACCATGTGGCTCGAGGATGTCGCAGCAGCGGCGCAAAAGTTCAACCACATTAGCAGTCTGGTATCCCATCTCGAGGCGATCACGGCCAGTTTCATCCAGGTTTCCAGGAACCACCGTCATCCATTTGGCGTTCACGCGCTTTGCAACTTCAACAGAGTCGCGAATATCCTGTAACACCGCTTCCCAAATATCGTCGTTCTTGCGTGCAAAAGTGATCTTACCGATCGAACCATGGGCAACGAACACACCCATTTGCATGCCGAGCTTGTCCATCGTTTTGGCAATCTTCTCTTGAAGCTCGACTGGCTTCTTTTTCATGCCGTTGTCTTCCCAGGCCGTGAAGCCTTGGTCAGCCGCGAACTTCAATTGGTCGATCGGATCGTTGCCAGCTGAGTTCTTAAACATGTTGAAATGCGGCGCGTACTTCAACTTGAAATCGTGCGTTTTGCTTGATGCAAAAGGTCCGGCATAAATGGACGAGCTGGCCACTGCAGCGGCTCCAATTGCTGCCCCAGCAGCTAACACTTCGCGGCGTTTCATACGGATTTGTCCTTGTGTCGATGTTTGTCAGAATGATTGTCGAAGTGTAACACAATACCATCAGTCGCTGACAGAAGCGGCTGCTGGGGTAACGAGTGACGATTTCGATTCTCTGTTGAGAGGTGTAATTGGAAACCCTCTCAAGATAGCGGCAACTTTATGGCTATAGTTCCGTCTAGAGCTGCCGCTTTACATGCATAACAGTAGCATCTACCTTTGGTATGCATACAGCCAAATCGCAACCGCCGTTCTACGAGCTGACTGGCGTTTGTGTTCACCATCGCTGCTATTGAGAATCCGAAAATGCAGGAACCCTACGAAGTGTTGGATAGTTACTTTCTCGAGGCACGCTGCCAGCTGCTAGAGATTGCCGCCATGCTCGATCGTTACGATCGAGCCGTAAGTCGTGCTAGCGTGGGCAACACTACAGGCAATGGTCGAATCAACTGGCTGTATGAATCATTTGCAATGCTATCCGAAACGCGCGGTTGATACCTTAGAGATGTACGGCAAAAAGTGAATCCTCGTAATCTTCTGCCGACTGGGGGCCGAGCGATCCATTCACTCTGCAGGAGTGCGTTCAGGATTTCCGCAAGCGCGGTCATTCCGTTCAAGAGGCTATCGAGATCTTCCATAACAAAACATGTCGATTCTTGGGCCAGTCTCCAAAATTCGACATCCAGCCAATTCGCCTTGAAGTAGTTTCGGAACTGGCCGAGCTCTAGCAAGATTTCGTATAATGTACGGCGGTTGAAAATTCGAAGATGATTCGCTCTGGAGTCTGGCAGTGTTTCTGATGAATCGTTCAGCGTCATACCTAGCAGCTCTTTCCTTGACACTTGCTTCGGCTAATCGCGCTTCCGCGGACGACCTGTTTCCGACGGAGCTGGTGCACTTCGTTCCTTCCGGTCAGAATCCTATATTCGGTGGTACGGGGACTGGCACCTGGGATCATAAGATCCGGGAACGCGGTTACATACTGCGACAAGGCGGAGACTGGCATTTGTGGTACACGGGCTATGCAGGAGAGCGTAGCGACACCAAGAAGCTGGGTTACGCAACGTCCTCTGACGGACTGACCTGGAAACGCCATCCGGACAATCCGATCTTCGACGAATCATGGACAGAGGACGTCCATGTCATACACCACAGAGATACCTTCTATATGGTTGCCGAAGGAGCTGGCGACATCCCTCATATGTTGACCTCCAAAGATAGCGTCAATTGGACCGATCA
>PKCQ01000291.1 GCA_002862265.1 Planctomycetaceae bacterium
ATTCATTTTCTATCGAGATTTCGTATCGAGCAGAAGAACGGCAAGACTTTGTCGGAGTCTCTTGAGGCTTCGATGCATCACACTGGTCTGGCGATCATTCGCACGACGTTGATTCTCAGCGTCGGCTTTTTGCCTTTTGCCTTCTCGACCTATCTTTCGCTGAACATGCTGGGAACTTATTTGATTGTTGTCCTCGCCGCTGCTGTACTTGCAGATTTGATTTTGCTGCCGGCGATCTTGCATTTGCTTTTCTCCGATCGACAGAAATAGCAAGAGTCCTCGCTGCTGGGCAGATCCGAGTTTCAAATTGCACAGACTCAAACAATGGTGGGCACTGCTCTTCTTAATTGGAGTCATCCCACTGCTTTGCAGTTCGCGTTATGATAACGCCCAAAGTAACTGACCCTGCCTTGTGAGTGTGATCATGATTCAACTTGGATTTGCGAGCGCGATTCTGCCTGAGCTCTCGCTGGAAGAAGTTCTGAAGTTAGCTGCTGACATTGGCTACGATTGTGTGGAAGTCATGTGTTGGCCATTAAGCAAAGCGGAGCGTCGCTACGCTGGGATTACTCATATCGATATCGCCAAGCTGGATGATTCGTTAGTAGATGAAGTGCATGGTTTGGTTGAGTCGACCGGCGTGGCGATCAGTGCTCTCGGTTATTACCCCAACTGTCTGTCGCCGGATGCAGCTGAGGCGGAAACTGCGGTCACACATTTGAAAAAGCTACTTGGTGCCGCGAAGACATTAGGAGTGGCGAATGTGAATACTTTTATCGGTCGCGACTACACAAAAAGCGTCGAAGCCAATTGGCCGCTCATGCTTGACACTTGGCGACCGATCTTAGAGCAGGCCGATGCACTCGGGTTGAAGATTGGAATTGAAAACTGTCCAATGCTCTTTTCGGAGGATGAGTGGCCGGGCGGAAAGAACATCGCGACGACTCCCAAGATCTGGCGGCGTCTTTTCGAGGATTTGGGAAGTCGGAATCTGGGGCTAAACTACGATCCATCGCATATGGTTTGGCAGCAGATGGACTACTTGAAACCCATGCGCGATTTCTCTTCGCGTATCTTTCACGCACATGCCAAAGACGTCCGGCTCGATAAGGACAGGCTGGATGAGGTAGGCATCATGGCTCATCCGCTGGAATACCACACTCCCAAGCTACCGGGTCTTGGGGAGGTGAATTGGGGCAAGTTCTTTTCCACGTTGTTGGATAGCGGCTACGAAGGTGCAGTTTGTGTAGAAGTAGAAGATCGCGCTTATGAGGGATCGCTTGCGGCTCGCAAAGACTCCTTGCGGCAAAGCTTCCGCTATTTGAAAAACTTTGTACCCTAGTCGGTCACGTAGCCAAGTCCACATAGGTCGAAAACGTAACAAGTTGTTTAACGCCCAGGCGGCGACTCGCCTTGGTTTGATTCGAAAGCCCTACGCAAGATACATGCATGGAGTGATCGATCGCCGAACGGCTGCCGATCCCAATTCCTGAGAATATCAAAGACATACGAAAGCATCCGCTATGACAGCGACCTACGAAGACTACGCGAAAATGATTGACCACTCCTTGCTAATTCCAACGATGGATATTCGGCAGTTGGAAGAAGGTTGTGCGCTGGCCGTTGCCTATGACGTTGCAAGCGTTTGCATCATGCCTTACTACCTCAAACGATGCGCGGAGATTTTGGCAGGCAGCACGGTACAACCAAGCACGACAATCGGTTTCCCGCATGGCGGGCACACAACAGCTATCAAGCAACAGGAGGCAGAAAAAGCTATCGAAGACGGCTGCCAAGAGTTAGATATGGTTGTGAATATCAGCCAAGTTCTCAGTGGCAAGTGGGATTACGTTACCTCAGATATCGCTGCTGTGATTGAGGTTGCTCATGCCGCAGATCGGAAAGTGAAAGTGATCTTCGAGAACTGTTACTTGAACGATGAGCAAAAAGTGAAGCTGTGTCAAATCTGTACGGCGCTCAAGGCTGACTGGGTAAAGACAAGTACTGGGTATGGCACCAGCGGAGCGACAATGGAAGACTTGAAGCTAATGATCGACAACGTCGGCGAAGGGATTCAGGTTAAGGCAGCCGGCGGTGTTCGCGACTTTGAGAAGTTGCAAGAAGTTCGAAGCTTGGGCGTGACCCGGTGTGGCGCCAGCGCGACGAAGAAGATGATGGACCAAGCTCGGGAAGCATTGGGACTCCCCGCGATTGACTTCGAGGCGGCGGGTCCAAGTAGCGGCTACTAGCCTAGGTGCGTGCGCGTACCGCATTATGGCGAGGCTTTTTCCTACTACCGCTACAATCGGACCGGAAAAAGTCTCATTAAATCAATGAAACTTGATTTTTAACTGCGTGTAAAACGCGGCTTGGGAGATGAGCTAGAAACTGACATCGCACTAAACTTTCTAGTGAGTAGTCCTTCCATGCCACTAATGATCGACGAGGCTAGCGCAAGCTACCGAGGTACACTTTCTCGCTTCCTCCTTGGATTTGCACGCCGTCAATGCTTCGATGATTCATGACACGGAACAGCGAAACGAAGATCGGCAACCTATGATGCCGCCCGTCTCGATGATGCCGGTCAATGAATCAAATGAGCCCATTGGAACTGTCACTGACGCGATTACTCGCGATATTGCTTCTACGAGCATAGGTTTGTTTCACGAGAACCCAACCGAGTGTGAACGTGCAGTGCTCTATCTGAAAATGGCTTCCAGTCAGCATGGCCGTGAAGATCATTTGGGCCCATGAGATGGGTCCCTTCTACGGATCTGCCGGTTGGTACACAGAGAGGCTTGACGCGTTTCCGGTGGATCTCAATGCTTGGCCGGGTGAATCCTAGGGGCTGTTGAATGATTGTCAGCGGCTTCGGCCCAAGCCGTTGGTTCTTAAGCTCGTCGTCCCGTATTTATGTGGAATGGCCGCGATACATGTCTTGTTACTCGCGAAACGCCGGACGCATCATGGCGATTCGGCTCAGCAAAAGAACAGATCGCTAGCTGGCTGTGAAGCTAACAGCTGATGGCCTTGATGCCCGTCTGAGATTTAACTTCGCCAGCCTCCAGGGCTTGCATGAAAACTCGTGATGGCAACTCGCTGTGCGCGTTACTGCGAGGGAAAGAAGCCTGGGGTGCGTCGCATTGCAGGAATTCAGCGATCTGCTGAAAGCCACTGCTTTCGAGATCTTGAATGTCGCTGATGTCCAGCAACACATCCTCTCGACCAGCAAAGTAGTCCGCGACTTTTTTTTGAAAGTCGATATAGGCCAGGCGGTAAGGCTCAGCTTCAAACTTGGCTTGGCCAAAAGTCATCTCGCGGAGTTTGAGCATGACTTGCATGAATCGCCGTTCCTCTTCGGTCGACTTCTTGCCCGCCTTCATGAGCTGCAATCCCACGAACTGACGCTCTACGGATTGCAGCCAACGGGTGACGTCTTCGTCGCGACGGACATTCAGAAACAAACTGCCAGGAAACGCAGAGTCGAGATTCTGGATGACTTCAAAACTGCAAGCTGGATAGTCGGCCAGACCATCGCAGTGTTGCAGGATATCGAGATCATAGTCTCCAGCGAGAATCTGCTCATGCATTCTGTGAAGACGCTCCGGATGGTGATGCTCCTGCGTTGGCTCGCCGTAGATGCGTCCGAGATGAGCCGTCTTAACGCCGAGCTGTCCTAATGCCTCACACATGGATACTGTTGCGCAACGCGGCATTGCAATGACAAAGACCTTGTTGAAGCTGCGCATGAATCGTTCCGGAGGAGATAGTGAATCGCCCTTCCGACGACTCAGTGCGTTCATCCTAACCGATTCCATCCCTCAGCAACATTGTGCCGAACGTCAAAAGCCAGCGAGCTGTCGCGTCTAGTGCCTCGTTGGCGTATATGTGAGCTGGCTTACCGACCAATCATGTTGGC
>PKCQ01000502.1 GCA_002862265.1 Planctomycetaceae bacterium
AGCAGCCTGCAAGCGGCCTCTGGAGCGAACTTGCTACTCAATCTCTCCGCCAGCAATGAATTGATCGGCAAAGCAGCTTGGCGAAAGACTCTGATTCGTAGCCAAGCAGGACGCTGCTTGGCTGCTTACGCTTACGCTAGCTCGGGACCAACCGAATCAAGCACCGATGTAGTTTTCGGAGGTCATTGCCTGATCGCTGAGAATGGCGCGGTGCTTGCCGAATCAAAACGCATTGGCGAACAAGGCTGCGGATGGCTCGAGAACAGCAGCGCCACCGCCGACGTCGACTTGCAAAAGCTAACGCACGACCGACAGATCGCCGTCAGCTGGCAACAGGCGACGCAACGTCTCCGAGCGGACTTTCGCCGCATCGAAATTGAAGCTCCGCGTCAGAACTCGGGTAATCTTCGTCGAGTAAACGCGCGACCGTTCGTTCCCGCGGCTGGCCCGGAGTTGCACCAGCGCTGTGCCGAGATCTTTGGTATTCAGTGCGCCGCCCTCGCACAAAGATTACGCAAGTTACCAAATGACATGAAGCTGAACATCGGCGTCTCAGGCGGACTCGATAGCACATTAGCTTTGCTCGTTGCCGCCAAGACTTGTGAACAACAAGGTTGGCCAAGCTCTCGAATTCATGCCATCACAATGCCTGGCTTTGGAACGACCGACAAAACGCTAAGTGCCGCCCATGAGTTGATGGAGCACTTGGCCGTCGATTCCGAAGAAATCGACATTCGCACTTTGTGCTTGGATACTTTTCGAGCGCTTCAGCATCAGCCCTTCGGAATTGAAATAGGCGGTCAAAGTCTAGAACAGTTTGTCGAGCAAATTGGACGACTTTCTCCGGATAAGCTCAACGACTTGGTGTTTGAGAATGTTCAAGCCAGGACACGCACGTTGATCTTGATGAGCCGAGGTTTTGTTCTGGGCACCGGTGACTTGTCTGAACAGGCCCTAGGGTGGAGCACGTACAATGGTGACCACATGTCGATGTACAACGTCAACACCTCGATCCCCAAGACTTTGGTGCGTTTTCTAGTTCGCTACTTGGCCGCACATCAATTCACTGGCCCTGCCAGCAATTGCCTGCTTGCGATTGCGGATACACCGATTTCGCCAGAATTACTTCCGCCGTCACAGGACGGAGAAATCCAGCAAAGAACAGAAGAATCCATCGGATCATACGAGCTACACGACTTCTTCCTCTATCAACTGATTCGCTACGGCACTTCGCCGCAGCGCATCTTGCACTTGGCATCACTGGCGGATTTTTCACAGCCGTTTACCGAAGACGAAATACGCGAAACGCTAAAAACGTTTCTGAAGCGATTCTTTGCCAATCAGTTCAAGCGTTCCTGCGTTCCAGATGGCCCCAAGGTCGGTAGCGTGAGTCTTTCCCCTCGCGGTGACTGGCGCATGCCCAGCGATGCAGATGTCCAAGCGTGGCTCGCCGCCGCAAAGTAGGCACAGCGTTACGCACTGGAAACCGCAGCTTGCCTCGCCGACCAAGAATACGCCTAAGCTCTTGACGAGCTAAGTTACCCGTGCGCCATTCTCCATAGCGCCGTTCTCAACTTCGGTTTCCCGACACTCACCCAGTCTTTACTATAGTTTGCATCACTCCAAGACCTGTAGCCCGCGCTACTGACCTTTCTTTTCTTCGTCCAAGCTCGAAACACCGCCAGCACTTTGCTCGGGCATTGAGCGCAGATGCAGGTCGAGCTGCGGAAACGCGATCTCAATCTTTCTCCGATCGAATTCCTGATAGATCTGCTCGTGTAGATGGTGCACCGTTGAAAGACGGTTGTCGAGCGTAGCCAAGTAAGCTCGAAGCACGAGATTCAGCGTATTGTCTCCAAAGCCCTCGAATGTCACGATCGGCCCCGGATCTTTCATGATGTTCGGATGCTGCGAGCAGATCTCCTTCACCGCATCGCAAGCTTCTTTGGTATCGCTCCCGTAGGCAATACCAACATTGACTACAACCCGATTGGTCGTATCGGACAAGGTCCAGTTTATGAGCTTCCCAGTAATCAACTCCTTATTCGGTACAATAAGCTCTTGGCGGTCCCAGTTCACGATCGTGGTCGCTCGTATTCGAATTCGAGCAACGGTTCCTGTCGTCCCATCGATCGTCACGACATCGCCAACTCGAATCGGCTGCTCGAACAACAAGATGACTCCCGAGATAAAGTTGGCAAAGATCTCCTGCATGCCAAAACCAAGCCCAACTCCAAGCCCCGCGACCAACCACTGGATGCTGGCCCAGGTAAGACCGATATTAGCACTGGCCAAAACCAATCCTAAAGCAGCTATTGCGTAACTTGCGAGCGTCGTAATCGCATAGCGAGCAGCTCGGGTCAGGGGTAGATGCTGCAACAGCGCGATCTCAAGCAATCCTGGGACATTCCGCGTCGCAATGACGGTAAGGACCAAGATCGGCACCACCAGCAAAAGATCTGCGAGCGAAATGGACTCCGTTTCATTCAGAGGCCATATCGCCACACGATCGAGCACAAGGATAGCGGGTAGCACGTCGGCCCAGATCCAGTACGCCCACAGAAGCCCACAAGTCACGAACAGACTCTTGATCAGCCTGCGCGTCTGCTCGTTAATGGCAACTAAATTTACTTCTTCATCTTCAACGCCCTTGATCAGCGGTGCAGCTTGCTGGCTCTGCACCCGAAGCTTTGCCGCCTCTTCCAGACGCTGACGAGCTTGATCCATCATGATCTTCCGGCGGTTTAGGAGTAGCCACCGGCTCATCAAGCAATAGGTCACGGCCAGCAAGACAATCATCCACAGGGTCCTGTCGAGCCGAGTTGCGAGTTGTTGTGAAGTGTAGTGATAACCGAGCGTACTGAGCACTCCCAAAGCCACTGGTGCAATACTCAGCGCTGGATACCAAATAAACCTTAGCCGATCTAACCAACCACCACTCCGCTGCTGCAGGATCTCCGCAAATATGCCGCGACGCGGATGGAAGATAAACCCAAAGAACACACTTAGCAGCACCATTAGAAGCAAAAACGCAATCCGCCCAAGTGACTCCTCCCACTTTGGCTCCGACTGCGCAACCAGTGCTCCAATAACAAGCAAGAGCGGAACAGAGAAGTTGATCAACCATCTCAAATGCTGATGCAGCTGGCGCGTCTGTGCCTCTCCCCAGCCAAAGTGCATCCTTCCCAAGCCTTGCGGAACACAGATTTTTCGTAGCAAACCCATTGGAAAAAGCGCTGCTGTAGCCAATATGAGGCCTGCAGAGAGCGCTGTGCAGAACTCCCGAGAATCGCGCTCTGCCGATAGATTCAATCTCCAGGCGACGAATAGCAATATCAATGGAAACGGCACCGATATGAGTACGGTGTCAGCCAGCCCGCGCAAACTGAGGTCAAAGTCAGTGCAGGTATTGCGGTGAGCCTTCACCGATACCTTCTCCAAACTCTGCTGCAGGCGCACACGATTCATTCCAAGCAACAGAAGCGCCAACGCGAACGCGATCCACCAGAACGGGTACTGTTTTGCGTCGCCAAATACAATCGCCACTACCAAAGTCCAGTTCTCAGGACTGATTAGCCATACAGCTGCACCCGAGGTGTCTGCTAGATCTCCTAAAGACAGCAAGTCTGCGTTGGGCGTCCAAAAGAGCTGCTTATCTATGAATGCCTGATACTCCTTGCTCAGCCGAAGTGTCTCCTCGGTCAAGTCTCCCAGTTTGTACAAGTCATTCAGGAAAACACGAACATCTTCTTTCATTGCTGACAGAACTCGCCGACCGATATCCTCGAGCCGCGGATCCGCGCTGTCCGTGTCCTGCAATGTCCGGCGTCCAGGGCGTTCATCACCCGCAACGCCGAATTAGCTTCCTCTGCCACCTCTCGCTTTCGCGCCGCCCGAACTCGTAGCCGATGAGATG
>PKCQ01000500.1 GCA_002862265.1 Planctomycetaceae bacterium
CTGAGCGAAGATCGGAGCCGATTCCTCATTGACGTGACAAGCGAGGTGCCGCCACGCTTGGAGGTCTTGGCGAAGCACGAGGGCGTGTTGTTTGAGCCGCTCGCAGTCCAGGCTTTCGGAGAGGACTTGCAGGAACTCTTGGCACACTTGCTCGGATTCGTAGTCGACACCGGTCAGCTGCACTAGCAAACTGCGGAGTTGTCGGTCCTTGGATTCGATCTGGAGTCGATTGTCTTCAGATTCCAGTTTGAGTCGCTCGAAGCTACTGAGGTCTGCGGTTGCCGGAAGACCTTGTCGTTGGGCCGCGACATGCTTGCTTTCCTCTTCGTTGATGTACTCAAGCGAAAGTGCATTGAGCCGTGATTGTTCGGCGATGGCAATTCGAGAACAGTAAGCTCGCAGGGCGGAAGCCGCACCTAGGTTTTCTTGATATTTGGCTTGCATGTTTAGAAATACAGCTAGCGTTTTCGCTGCGGCTCGCTGGCAATCGTCTTCCTTGCAGAACGCTCTCAGTAAAGTGCATGCGCGCTGGCGGAGCAAGTCAGCGGGGATCCATTGATTCGCGGCGAGGCAACCGATTTCATGACCATCCAGGGGCATGCACGGCTTGGTGCTGACTTGAGCAGGTTTCATTGGAAGCGGTTCCAGCAGCGCTGGCCGATCCGATGGCGAAGGTGTATCCAATTGCAGTTTGTCACGATCTCGAACGAAGACCGTTTGGAGCATCGGGACTTCTCGTCGCGATTGGTCGGAAGACTTTTTCAAGCTGACTGCCCGGCGCGCAGATTTCTTAGACGATGGATCGTTCGGTGTCGAACTCGAAGGCGTCGTCTTTCGGACTCGCGAGATGGGACGCGTGAACAGTGAACTTGGACCCGCAGATCGCTTGCGTAGAGTATTCGAGCCAAGTTCGTCAGCCGGCGTCACGTCTTGTATTGTCGCCTGTGGGGCTGGTTTTTGTGGATGAGCCCGTTCGCTTCGAGCTTCCGCCGCTTCGCCCTGAGGCCGAGAGTTTTGGAGCTTCGGTTGTGAAGCAGTTCGCAAAGGCCGAGCCGAAGGCTGTGAGGTTGCCGGCGAAACGGATTCGGAAGCGGCTCTTGCTTGTCCTTTTCGTGGATCAGCATCACGTTTTGCGACTTTGCTTTTTTCTCTAGCAAGCCAAACTTTTTCTGTGGCTCCAACATAGCCCAGAGCTGGGTCGCGCATGGCGTTTTGCAACGCCGATTTTGACTCGCGTGACGATTCCTGTGCGAGGACCGGATGAGCCACTAGATAATACATTAGAACGGCGAGAAAGCTAAGAGTGCGAATGAAGCCGCGGGAGCGATGAGAAGAATCCTTCGGCTGGCTTTTTATTGCAACCGTCATACTGGTGGTCCAATTGTGGATTCGATTTCGCTAACACGCTTTGTATCATTCTTGCCGAGTCAAACGATTAAATCGAAACAATCGATTCAAGACTTCATGAACAAGGGCCGAAGCAGGCTTGGCGCGATTGAGACAGCTTCCCCACCTGGTGAAAGCTGAACGGTGAGGAAGAGTTTGTGTCGCCCGAGACTGCCGAAAACGGCGCACGAAAAAAGCTCCCGGATTGCGTGAACGAGTCCTAGGGGGGCGGAGGACTACGCGAACTATCCGGGAGCCATGAGCTCAAAGCTTGTTTGCCAGTGGTTGTGAACCACTTGCAGGAGACCTTACGAGTTTCCGATCAGTAGGGTCAAGAGCGTTTTCCTAGGCGACGGATTATTTCCGGAGCGAGTCAATGCTAGCTCTTTAATGCGCGTTGCTCTACGTAGCTGAGGGCTCCAAGACTCTCGGCCGATAGTTTCTGAGGCCACAAATCCGAAGGCGAGTTGCCTTCGATCAATCCAAAGCAAGGCGGCGCCCATGGCTAGTGGTTGAACGTGGTTATGCGGACTCGGCTTTTTGTCAATGACGTTCCGAGGCCTGAGCGAGGAAAGCTGGAAAACGGGATTCAACTCGCTTACTCCTTCGTAAGATTATCTAGCTGCCTAGCAGCCGATCCGTGTCAATGCGTGATCACTTCCAATACCAGCAATCTACCGATTTCGTTTTGTCCGGTTGGCTTATATTGACTAGTCCGTTTCGTTCGAGATACTAGGTAGCATACGACGGACTTCACGGAGTTGGTTTCACGTTAATGAGCGGCCAGTGGCCCTCTCATATTCTTCCACCTTCCCACTGGATGGGACGATCCAATGATCGATTCTGTTACTCGCGATGTGACCGGTCGGGTGCGCACATTGCTTTCCGAAAGCCCTATTTCTGATATTCGCCACGTTCGTGTGGAGCGAAAAGGCGATCGGATTCTATTGCATGGTCGTGTTAAGACTTACTACGCCAAGCAGATGGCGCAAGAAACAGTACGCCAGGCCGTCGGCGATTTGCATCTTGTGAATTCGGTGAACGTCGATTGAGTCTGTCCTCGTGTGGCACTGACTTGTTATCGTTCTCGGGATATTGCAGCTTGCCTTTTCCACAGCGTTAGAATCTGTTCTCACGATCCTTGTCCGGCTAACTCAACTCTTCCGAGAGTGGACGAGGTAGTTTCGAGAGCATCTCGCGGAGCAGCTGCTGATCTTCCTGAGAAAGTTGAAGTTGGATGCTGAGAGCGATTAGATCTTTTCTCGCGAGCTGATTGGTTTGGACTTTGACCCAGTCTTTTACGGTGCAAACGACCACTTCGGCATCTGAGTGTTCTTGCACCCACTGCGCGAGAGTCTGAATGTCGTCGGCGTCATACGCATGATGGTCTGGCCATACGCGGGTGTCGACTAGCTCGACGCCGAGCCCTTTTAGAGTCTGGAAGAAAGCACCGGGATTGCCGATTCCGCAGAATGCAAGCACTTTCTTGCCCCGCAAGGTCGACTCGCCCGCCGAGTCAAAAATGCTGTGTGCTCCCCTGCTAACCTGCTGCAACTCTTGCGGTCCATGCTTGGCATATAGGATCGGAGCTTCGCAATGTCGCGCAATCTTCTCTTGCCAACGCTTCAACGCTTCGTGAGAGACTTGATCGGATCGCGTGAGCAGAACCAAATCAGCGCGTGCTAGTGACGAGAACGGCTCGCGATAGAGGCCGCGAGGCAGAACGGATTGTGCGCCTGGTGGGTCGGTGGCATCAACGAGTACGATGTCGATATGCCGTTCGATTCGGCGGTGTTGGAAGGCGTCGTCGAGAACGATAGCTTGCATCTCTAGTTCTTCAGCGGCTAGCTCCGCAGCCTGGCAGCGGTCTGGATTCTGCAAGTGTGGCACGTCGGGAAGAGCTAGCTCGAGTTCCAGTGCCTCGTCGTTTCGCCCGTCGTCCAACTGTCCGTAGCCGCGACTGAGAATGGCGACTCGCAGTCCTTGCTCGCGGAGCTCTCGAGCAATCCACGCGACCACGGGACTCTTGCCAGTACCGCCGACCGATAGATTTCCGACGGAGATCGTCGGAAGAGGGGTCGGATGGGTTGTCTTCCAGCCGCGATCGTAAGCGACGTTCTTCAGCTTGGCGGCTATCCAATATAGAGGGCAGAGAAGTCTCAGCAGTCCACGTAAAACGAACTCCGTCGGGTTCGGTTTGGGCGTGGTGATGAGCTTGCGAAAGTCGATGGGCATGGCGTCTGGATGGTCTCCTGCAGTAGTTGTGATCGCCACGACAGCTTCCTGCAAGACGGCTCAAGCGGTAGCAGAGCTGATTCTCCATTCTCGTAGGCCGCGAACGAGCGAAGCGGCGCAACGCTGTTCAGGGATGGAACTCGGTTTTTGGCAGTCATGGATAACCCGTTGCTGAGGCTCTTGACGAGCTCCGATACCAACCGGGCTACGAAAGTTGACGATCTGGCCCTAAAATCTGTTCTCGCTCCTTCTCAATTCACTCAAAATTGCTTTGACCATCACAACCGCGTTTGG
>PKCQ01000104.1 GCA_002862265.1 Planctomycetaceae bacterium
GCGCGCGCGAGCGAAGCGAGCATTTCGCGTGAAGCGATCAAGCTGCCATGAGGTGTAAAGTTGATCGGATGTATGTGTGTATGGTTAGTCTTTTCTTTGGCGTCACTTCTATGTGTTCTTATACCGCTTTCTATGAGTTGCGTTTGTTTGTTAATGCTTCGTTGCTTTCCCCAACGCTGCGAAATGTTCTGGGAAGTCGCGCTTCCCGTTCCAATGCTAAACAGGTTTTCTTAAAGCGTTTTTAGCGATTAATACATGACGATACGACAGAGCAACGACGAGCAAAGCTTCGCGAGCTGATTCGTGACCAGGGGTTCGTAGCGATTCCTGATCTGCGAGCAGCTCTTGATGTGAGCGAATCGACGATCCGACGCGACTTGGACTTCCTAGAGTCGGAGGGCGAGGCGCGGCGTACGCATGGCGGAGTCTTCTTCACTGGCAAGGCTTCCTCAATCAGGCAGTTTGAGGATAGACGGGAAGGTCAGTGGGATCGCAAGCGAGAGGTGGCTCTGGCGGCTAGCAATTTGATCGAAGATCACGAAACCTTGCTGCTAGACGGCGGAAGCACGGCTTACGAGTTGGCTCGGCACTTGGTCGGGCGACCGCTGCAGATTGTGACCAACTCGCTACCGGTGGCCAACCTTTTTGCCTCCAGCGAGCAAGTCGACTTGGTGGTGCTGGGCGGTTGGGTGCACACTCGCACCAGTGTTGCCCTGGGACCTTACGCAAATGAGATGTTGAGTTCACTGAATGTGCAAAAAGCGATCCTGAGTATCGCGGCCGCAGATCACCGGGGCTACTACAACAGCAACTTGCTGTTGGTTGAGACCGAAAGAGCCATGATGCGATGTGCTGATCAAACGGTACTCGTCGCTGATAGCTCGAAGTTTGGAAAGAGCTCGCTTGCCCGACTCTGCAAACTCGACGAAGTGCAAACCGTGGTCAGCGACGTGGAACTGCCAGACAAGTCGAAAGACGAGCTGCAAAAAGCTGGCGTTGAGCTGGTGCTCGCTCCGAAGGCAAGCGAATCGGAGAGCTCGCAACAAGAGAGCAAGGGAAGTGCTTCCGAGCACGAAGCAGCCGAGTAGGTCGCTTCAGAATTAGAACGAACAGAATTCAACTTTTGAAAATCAACAATAGGTCCACTTCATGTCAGCGACAGCAGTAGATCGAAGTCAAGTCGAAGCACTCGTGCGACAGATCATCCAACGCGTTGGAGCGGCTTCCGGTACGCCAGCCGTGCAGCCAGTGAAGCCCGATCTGCGAGTCAGTATTTCGGCTCGGCACGTGCATTTGACCGACGAGCACGTCGAGCGGCTCTTCGGACCAGGACGGACTTTGACTCCAGGCAAGCCACTATATCAAGACGGTTTCTACGCGGCCGAAGAGACGGTCATGATCGTTGGCCCGCGGCGTCGCATGCTGCCTGAAGTTCGGGTGCTTGGACCAACACGACCTCATAGCCAAGTCGAACTCGCGCTCACAGATGCGATTTCGCTCGGACTTGACATTCAGGTTCGCCACTCAGGCGATATCGAAGGAACGCCTGGCTGCGTTCTGGTTGGCCCTGCTGGAACAGTCGAACTCAACCAAGGCGTGATTCGTGCAGCGCGACACGTCCATATGAACTTCGATGAAGCGGATTACTACGGTGTGAAGAATGGTGATTTCATGACATTGAAAGTCACTAGTCACCAGTGCACCGTGGCGTTCGATGACCTGCTGGTCCGTGCCGACAAGGCAGCGAAGCTAGAAGTACACATTGATACAGATGAAGGCAACGCTTGCAACTTAGATGCTGCCAGCGAAGTGCAATTGGTCCCGCAAAAGGACTGCGACTGCCACGACCATTAGAGGTTGCGCATGTCACTTGAAGTTATTCTCTCTTAGGGAGAGCGGCGAGCGGGTGGGGGTGGCGACTTCCGCGACAAGAAAAACAACAACTCAACGTCAGCTCTTATGAGCCGACCAAAACTAACTTTAACGCGGCTTTTCGGAGCCGAGATTTCCAATGCCAAAAGCGAGGAGAAAACCGAAGATGGCAAACATTTCTGAGGCCTTGGGCATGATCGAAACCAAGGGGTTAATTTCCTTGGTGGAGGCGACAGATGCCATGATGAAAGCTGCCAATGTGCAGTTCCTGGGTTGGGACAAAGTCGGAAGCGGCTTGGTTTCAGCATTTGTTACCGGTGACGTCGCAGCAGTCAAAGCTGCTACCGATGCTGGCGCTGCTGCGGCTGGACGTGTCGGCGAAGTTGTCAGTGTACAAGTCATCGCGCGACCACACGGCGACTTACCGAAGGTACTGAAGGTTTAGTCACCCATCGGATCGACCATACAATCCATTACAACAAATAGGTTTTTGAAAATGCAAACTGCAATTGGTCTTATTGAAACGAAGGGCCTGCTGTCATTGGTAGAAGCTACCGATGCCATGGTAAAGGCTGCAAGTGTAGAAATCGTCAAACGCGTCGACATCGGTGGTGGCTTGGTCACCACAGTTGTTTCCGGCGACGTCGGTAGCGTTCGTGCTGCCGTAGAAGCTGGTGCTGCTGCAGCTTCGCAAGTCGGTGAGTTGGTTGGCAGCCACGTGATTCCACGTCCTGCAGAGGGCCTTGGCGACGCTTTTTTCGCGTAAGCTCCACTGCTGCAGTGCGGTCGGTGGAGGCGTCTGAAGCCATAATCAAGGAAACTCATCGGAGTACGGGAAACGGAATGAAAGTTCTTGTCGCGAATCTGGGTTCTACCAGCTTCAAGTACCGCTTGTTCGACATGTCGCCGGAATTCTCAGGCAGCCAGGCAGAACAATTGGCTCGCGGCGGTGTGGAGCGGATCGGTTCCGCCAGCAGTCCTTGCACAGTCTCGATCGGAGACTACAGGGGCAAGTTGGAGATGGAAGTTCCGCATCACGGTGTGGCTGTCCAAGCTTGTATTGGTCAGTTAACCGATCCTGAGCACGGTTGCATGAGCGACGCCAGTGAAGTGGCTGCGATTGGCTTTAAGGCCGTTCACGGAGGGCGTCTGCGAGGAGTCCTTCGGATCGACGAGAGTGTGCTGGGATCGATGGCTGAGGTTAGCTCCGTCGCTCCGGCTCACAATCCTCCTTATCTGGCAGCAATGAGGCAGTTGGCGGAGACTGTTCCAGGAATTCCACTCATCGCAGCCTTCGAAACGGACTTTCACGCGACGATCCCGGACGCTCGCAATCACTATGCTTTGCCCAAAGCGTGGAGCGATGCGTTACCGATTCGTAAATGGGGGTTTCATGGTGCAAGTCATCGCTACATTGCAACGCGTTCGGCAGAAGTGCTAGAGCGAGAAGATGCACGAGTCATCTCATGCCACTTGGGCGGATCGAGCAGTCTCTGTGCGATTCACTCTGGTAAGAGCGTGGCAACCACGATGGGGATGAGTCCTCAAACGGGTTTGCCGCAGAATAATCGCATCGGCGACTTGGATCCATTTTGCCTGCCTATGTTGATGGAGCACACCGGGAAGGACCTGACGGGACTGCTAGCTTCACTGGCATCCGAAGGTGGTTTACTGGGCCTCTCTGGCGGCATCAGTGGCGACATTCGCGATTTGGAGGAGGCGGCAGAAGCTGGTAACTCGGATGCACAGTTGGCTCTCGATGTTTACATAGCGGAGATTCGTCGTCAACTTGGCGGAATGCTCACGGCACTCGGTGGTTGCGATGCCTTGGTGTTCACCGGTGGCATTGGTGAAAACGGTTGGAGGATTCGTTCGGATATCTGTGAAGGCTTGTCCGATCTCGGGATCGAATTGGACGCTGCCAAGAACGCCGTCCTATGGGCGCATGAGGGGTGGATGCGAGACGGCAAGATCCCAAGCCCCGAGCTCGGCAATGGACCTGGGCAGTACGCCACGCAGGCGGAACTGGAGGCGGCCAGG
>PKCQ01000645.1 GCA_002862265.1 Planctomycetaceae bacterium
AGTGTTGATTGAGCCGACAGACTGGATTGGCGGACAGCTTACGTCTAGCGGCGTCCCTCCCGTAGACGAAGCGTGGCATAAAATCGTCGCAGAAAAAACAGGCGAAGTTGTTCTCGACGTTGCCAAGATCGCTCGCGATCCTCGAAACATGTCGCCCATTCTGCGAGATGCTTTGAAACAAATCGGGAACCCAGGACGTGGCTGGGTGAGTCGCTTCTGTTACCAACCCAAGAGCTTGCTTGAGAATCACTTGGAACCCGAAGTCAAACGGCACTTAAGCCGCCTTGTGATCCTCCGGGAGACAGTTGTAAAGGAATTAGAAATCGACGGTCAGCGACTTTCGGCCTGAACGGCAATTCGACGCACCGCCAAGCATCCGGATTGCAGCTACTCCGTATTACCATCCAAAGAGATTCCCGACTGGTACTCGCGCGTGCCCTCCGAGCAGTTCAATAAAGAGATTATTCGGATCAGCGGAGGCAAGTCCATCGTCTTCATTGACGCTACCGAATGGGGGGGGATCCTGGCCCTTTCTGGACGTTCCTATTTGCAAGGTGTAGAGCTGCGCGAAGGAGAACTAGACGGTAACGATCGGTGCGGCCAGTCAATCGTCTTTGGCTTTGCCCAAAGGTTGCATGCGGCGGCTTCAAGCGATCGCGCGCCAGAGTTCCAGGCAATTGGACTCGGCCTAGGAAAGTACGAGGAGCGGGGCGACGCATGGCGGAAAATCTGGACCTACCGTAGATTGCTGGGCAACGGTTCCGGCCCGACCGCCGGCGATATCACTGCAGAACTGGGGTTATGAGCTTGGAGTCAAAAATGGTGGAAACGATTTTCCTTCGGCTACATATTTTTGCCCCGAATAGATGCAGCCGAAACCTTAAATGACTGGCAAGGCGGCGTGGACCTAAGGGTGATGGCTGCAGCTAAGAATCGAGCATATGCTTGGCATCACTGGTTAAAACGCAACGCCCCTGAAGAATTTTCCCCCGAACAGATCAGTTTAGAATACGGGGTGTTAGGTACTTCTCACGGATTGAGCAAACTGCCTTATATTCGTGATACACGACGGTCCATCGGATTAAATGATTTTATTCTGACGATCAACGACTTAACCGGAGACGCAGCTTCAAAGACGGGAACAATGTTTCAAGACCGCATCGCCATTGGTTCTTACGCCGCCGATGTTCACTTTCTAGCCAATCACATATACCCGAGTCACATCCAGGAGCATCGCGACACTCGACCGTTTTATATCCCCTTTCGAGCTCTTACGCACCGCGACTTCGACAACTTACTGGTGGCCGGAAAGACAATGGCTCAGAGCTTCATGGCAAATTCCGCCACACGTGTACACCCCGTCGAGTGGTCCAGTGGCACCGCTGCTGGTGTAATAGCCGCGTTCATGGCCAGGAAGAATGCAACGACAAGTGAAGTCCTACGGTCCATCGAGCAGGTGCAAAAACTGGTCAAAGCAAGGACGCCCATTGATTGGTCGTTCTGAGTCCATCTCGGAGCTAATTCGGAGCCAAGCACGAGATCGCAACGACGTCTTCATTGATGCAATTGCGACCAAGCACGAACCAACTGGACAGCGAAGCAAGGATCTTACGCTGCTAACGCAACAATACCACGCCCCACAGTAGCGGCGTGACATCGTGCAGCTCTTGGTGATCCTGCCAACTGTTGAACATACCGCCGCAGCTTCAACAAATTGGACAAGTAAAAAACGCCTGCAGGAGACCCTTTCAGCGGTGAAGAGTAACAATGCGCAAGCTATTTTTGGCGATCATTTAAGCGATCGAGGCTTAAGCGAACCGCGAACGCACAGTCGAGGCCGGGTGGTAAGTTCGCTACAATAGCCGCGCGTATTTTTGAGGCGAAAGTAATAATCAAGGCACCAGTGGGATGGAACCGAATTGGTAAAGCATTAAATCGATTGGAAGTTTTGTTGTTTCGCTACCAAATCCTTGCGGAGCACCGTGGATTAGCACATGATCCCCAAGCGGGGAAAACCCTCTCGGAGAGCGCTCAGTGGAGCTCAATGAATCAGAATTTCGTAAGCTCAAAAATGAAGTCACGTTTTTGCGCGAGCGTCTTAAAAACCTCGAACCGATTTCGCCATTAGTTGACAATCAGGAGGTTGAAATCGCCAAAATCAGGCGAGGCAGAGAGTCGCTGCTGCATTCGGCGCTGGATTGCATCATCACAATTGATGCCACTGGACGTGTTATCGAGTTCAATCCAGCTGCGGAGCGTACGTTCGGCTATGTTCGCGAGAATGTTCTGGGGGAACCAATGGCGGATCTCATCATTCCGCCTGAGTTGCGCGCCGCTCACTCTGAGGGAGTGAAGAACTACCTGCTCACCGGTGAGGGGCCGGTTCTAAACCAACGCATTGAAATTACTGCGATGAGGTCCAACGCGGAAATCTTTCCAGTTGAACTAGCAATTACGCCGGACCGAATCGCAGGCCAGCAAATTTTCACTGCGTACATACGCGATCTCTCAGAGCAGAAAGAAACGGAAGCAGCACTCAAGCAGAGCGACAACCAGTTGAGAACCGCACAAAAAATGGAGGCGATTGGGCGTTTGGCGGGAGGGATAGCGCATGACTTCAACAATGTTCTAACCGCCATACTGGGGTATAGTGAATTGATTCAGGATTGCAATGATGACCCTGCCCTTGTAAGCGAAAGCGTTTTGCAGATCCAACGCGTCGCCGAACGTGCAGTTGGCTTGACAGCGCAATTGTTAATGTTAAACCGACAACAACCGCTGGAACTTCTGCCGGTCGATTTGAATGAACACGTTGGTGAAACCAACCACATGCTTCATCGGATGATTCCCGAGGAACTTGATTTCCATTCGGAACTTTCGGTTTCACCGCTCGTAGTCACGTCCCACCCGACCTTGATTAGTCAGATCGTGATGAATCTCGTTATCAATGCGAGAGACGCGATCGAAGGTAACGGAAGAATCCTTATTCAAACCTCTGAAAGAATATTGAGCGAAGCGGATTCCGAGTGGTTGAGCCTTACACCGGGCAAATACGCAGCATTGGAAGTAATTGATTCTGGCTGTGGAATGTCAGAGGAGGTCCAAGCCAAAGCGTTTGACCCTTTCTTCACAACTAAGGAAGTCTCCAAAGGAACTGGGTTAGGGCTTTCAACGGTCTACGGGATTGTCAAGCAATCCAAGGGTGGCGTGAAGATAGAGAGCGAAGCAGGACAGGGAACATCCATCTGCGTCTACTTGCCGCTAAGCGAGTCTACCCACGATAAAATTGCAAACGACTACCCTCCCGAGGATTCTCTTCGAGGAGCCGAAACGGTTTTGGTCGTAGAAGATGAACAGCCAGTAAGGAGAATTATTACCGAAGTCCTCAAGCGAAAGGGTTACCAGATTTATTCCGCGCAGAACGGTGAGGAAGCTCTAGCTGTCTTGAGCGAGATGCAAGAGGAAAGAATCGACCTGTTGATTACAGATATGATCATGCCTCGCTTGGGTGGAAAGGAGCTGATAGAAAGCTTTCGAAAGCACCGACCATCTGCGAAAATACTTATGATCTCCGGTTACAGCGAGGAATCGCCTCAGCAATTGGAATCACCTGGTTCGATCATGTATCTGCAAAAGCCGTTTCGAACACAACATCTCCTTACGGCCGTTAAGGAGCTTTTGAGCGCAAATACAGACCCTTAAGTCATCAAAGATCGATCGGCTCAATCTAGCACCTGCCAAAACCATTTCCGCTGCGCACACAGGCTCGCTGAACTGAGTCCCATTCCTTTCAACAACTTTCGTCTATAGCGAAAACTCTAAGTTCGGTGTTTGAAGCCTGTCTAAGGGATTCTCAGGCCTAAATGCTAACCAAAGAAAACCGATCCTGAGAGCAGCTGGGGGCAGCTGAG
>PKCQ01000379.1 GCA_002862265.1 Planctomycetaceae bacterium
GCTGTCTTTTTCTAGTAACGCTCTATTTCGCCATGCCAATCTTTGGACAACAACTCGCTTTTAAGTTGCCTTCCTACGCAGGCAAAGACGTTGAGCTCGACGGGAAGGAGCAGACCGCAACGATCGTTTGTTTCCTTGGCACGGAGTGTCCAATGGCCCGATCCTATGCAAGCGTCCTGAATCGTTTGCAGCGAAACTACAAGGATCAAGGCGTTCGCGTGATTGGCGTTATGAGCAACCGCCAAGACTCGAGCGAAGATGTGGCAGCCTACGCCGATTCTTTGTCTGTTGAATTTGAGTTGGCCGTTGATCGGAAGAATAGCATTGCAAACCAGTTTGGCGCGACACGTACTCCAGAAGCCTTTTTGTTAGACGAAGAGTTGAAGCTGAGGTATCACGGAAGGATTGATGATCAGTATGCACCTGGCGTAGTCAGTGCTAATCCGCGGCGAGAGGACCTGCGAATTGCTTTGGATGAACTTCTGCAGGGAAAGCCGGTGTCAATTCGGGAAACCAAGGCTCTCGGCTGTTTGATCGGAAAGATTAAAAGCGAAATGCCCGCAGATATCGCAGGGGCTCCCACTTTTGCGAGGGAAGTTTTCGGAGTCCTGAAACGCAACTGCATCGAATGCCATCGCTCGGGCGAAATCGGTCCATTTTCGATGGAACGATATGATGAAGTCGTCGGTTGGGCAGACACTATGCTTGAAACGATTGAAGACAAGCGAATGCCGCCTTGGCATGCAGAGCCTGGAGTGCACCAGTTCGTGAATGCACGGCACATGCCAGAGACGGATAAGCAAGTTTTACGGGACTGGATCGATGCTGGCTGCCCGTCAGGCAATCTAGAGGATTTGCCGAAACTAGAGGCACGCAACGATGGTTGGCAGTTTCAACCAGAGGAAGTCTTCGAGATGCGTCGCGATCCTTACGAGGTCCCAAGAGATGGCGTTGTCGACTATCAGTATTTCGTTGTCGATCCTGGCTTTCAAGAGGACAAGTGGGTGAGTGCCGCCCAAGTTGTTCCTGGTGCGAGAGATGTTGTACACCACGCGATTGTTTTCATTCGTCCCCCCGATGGCACCGAGTTTCTAGGCGTGGGGTGGCTGGCTGCTTACGTGCCTGGGCAACGCGCAGCAGAATTACCGCCTGGACGAGCCCGTAAGATTCCGGCCGGCTCGAAACTTGTTTTTCAGATGCACTACACGCCCAATGGAATGCCGCGCGGCGATGTTTCCAAGATCGGTCTCAAGTACGTCGACGAATCAGAAGTAAGTCACTCGGTGTATACCGCCATCGCCATCAATCAAGATTTTGATATCCCGCCTAAGGCGCCAGATCACCGAGTTGCCGCACGAACACGTTGGCTTCCCCAAGAGGGAGAGCTGCTAGCCGCGACCCCACACATGCACTATCGAGGGAAAGCTTGTGCTTTGGTGCGACAGCGTCCAGGAACGGCAAATGACTCTGGGGTGACAGACGTTGAGTCTGAGGCCGGAGGTGCGCCCGCAGCTCAAGATCTGTTGCTCAAGGTGCCACTATACGATTTCAACTGGCAACATACATATCAGTTTACGAAGCCAATTCCGCTGTCAGAGATCGAAAGCCTCCGATTTGATGTCGTGTTTGATAACTCCGAGGCAAACCCATTCAATCCAGATGCCAACGAGTGGGTCTACTGGGGCGATCAAACCTGGGAAGAAATGGCCGTGGCATTCTTCGAAGTCTCCACGCCCAGGAAGCGAAGCAATCGTTCTGTCGTGGTGAACGATGAGAAGAAGGCAGATCAGAGAAAAGTGGCCGCGTACATCAAGCGTATTTTCGATTCTTTGGATGCAAACGGCGATCGTCAAATTCACAAGTCCGAAGGTTCTACCTTCGTACGTCATTTCAATTTCAGTCTTTTTGATCGAAATCGAGATGGCGTGGCGACGGAAGAGGAGATTCGCAGGGTAGCAGAAAGGCTTTATCGCTAGCAGGATGCGTAGATTTTTCAATTGGTTAGCAAGCCTCAGCGTTCATTACCGTCTGCCGACTTTTCTGTTTGTTCTTCTGCTCAGCGGAATTGCGATCGCGGGCTACACACATCCAGAGTGGATCTCGATAGACCTGTGGCAAGATGACGGCGAGCCAGGAAGGCCCTCTAGGTCTCAACGTGAAGACGTGGATCCGGAACCCAGTGTTAGCCCGATCAGTCTCTCGAATTCCGATGCAGTGCTGGTCATTGAAGGAGAAAACTTTTTCACGCCGGCTGGCGCGGATGCGCTGCGTGCAATTGTCGGTGATCTCCAGGCTCTGGAACAAGTAGCCTATGTGCTGTGGCTGGGTGAAGTACCGCCGCTGAATATTTTTGGGTTGCCTGAACCACTTCTCCCCAAACCCACGGCTTCGAAGCTGCGGTTTGAGCGGGCGCAGAAGAAAGCATCGGAGTATCCGCTGGTTGGTGGCCAGCTACTCAGTGATGATGGCAAGACCATGTTGATGATGGTCAGCTTGGACTACTTTTTTGTCTTCGACAATACGGAGGCCACCACTCTTCTGCGGGATACGGCTCTTGACGCTCTCAAGCTACATCCTGACGTCGATTTTCGCGTCCGAGTGACCGGTCGTGTTCCTTCGGCACTAGCCGCAATTGAAATGCACGAGAAGAACCAGCTCAAGTATCAGCTGTTCGGTTACGGAATGATTCTATTGATGTCACTCATTCTGTTCCGTGGTTGGCGTGCGGTTGTCATCGTAGCGCTGGCACCCGTCCTGGGAGTCTTTTGGACGATTGGTTTCATTCAGTTCTTCGATTACCAAAACAATCCACTCATTGACGTCATCCTGCCCATTCTAGTCAGCTTGGTCGGATTAACCGATGGAGTGCACTTAATGGTGCAGATCCGCAAGTTGCGTTCACAAGGACTCGATAAGGTAGAAGCCGCTTCGCAGGCACTTCGACAAGTCGGATTGGCTTGCCTGTTGACGTCAGTGACAACGGCCATAGGGTTTGGCTCGTTGATGCTTGCTGACTCTGTATGGGTTCAGCAGTTTGGCTTTTGCAGCATGATTGGCGTTCTGCTGTGCTTCATCGCGGTGGTGACCGTGATTCCGCTAGCTTGTTCTTCGCCATTGGGGAACAAAATCGAAGCAGGACAAGAAACGAGTTTGATCGATCGGAATCTAAGTCGGATCGGTGGAGTCATTCACTTTGTGTTGAACAATCGCAGAGCGGTGGGGTGGACCGGAGTGGGATTGACCATCCTTTTTGTGATCTGCTCTTTGCAGCTGCGGCCAGATCAACGCGAATCAGATGCGTTTCCAGAGAGTGCTGAGGCAACTCAAGCTTTGTATCACGTTGACAAAGCTTTTGGCGGACTTGAGTTTTCGTCAATCCGGATCTTCTGGGGACGAGAGATTAAAGCGGGCAGTGCCGAGATCTTGGAGGTCGTCAGCAAAGTAGACGATTTGTTGCGTCGCGAAGAATTGATAGGACACCCGCTCTCGATTCGAAACTTGCTCGAAGCACAGCCTGGCAGCGGTCCGCTCGAAGAGAGGATGACACTGATAGAGCTCTTGCCGCCGCAGTTAAAGCGTGCTTTTTATTCACCGCAGCAACGTCGAACGACGGTGAATTTCAGAGTCCAAGACCTTGGAATCGCCGCGTACGGCCCTGTGTTTGAACGTGTGGAAGCAGGGTTGGCTGCCATTATTGCTCAGCACGAACAGTTTGACCTCGAATTGACTGGACGCGCCGCCTGGCGATGGCGCAATTTGTATCAGATCGTCGTCGACCTAGGCCTGAGTTTGGGTACGGCTTCGCTCATCATTTGGCTAGTTTTGACGCTCGTCTTCAAATCATTGAGACTTGGATTTATCTCGATCATTCCGAATCTGTTTCCGCTGCGATTCCGATTCCGATTC
>PKCQ01000602.1 GCA_002862265.1 Planctomycetaceae bacterium
AATCCAAACATCTTGCTCACGAACCTTTTTGACTCCTTTGTCTTCTGGTTCCAGACCTACATGTCGCGGTGGCTTTTGGTCTTCCGGATCACCTCGACGCTGATTCTCATTCTTGTAGGGTAGATCGTGTTCAGCGTACCACTTCTTCGCTGCAGATTCTTGTTTATCATTTACTTTGGCTAACTCGCCTTTCGCATAGTCTAGCAACTCCTGTACCAGCTTCTTCTTCGCTGCAAATCCCTTGCGATTCTCCTCAGGCAGGAAAGCTGCTTCACGTTCGGCGGGTTGTGTTCCTGCCATAGCGGCATAGATTCCGTAATAGTCGCGTGTCGGAATTGGATCAAACTTATGGTCATGGCATTTGCAGCATCGAAGTGGCATCGCCATCAAGGACTGGCCTACGTTATGTACCAAGTCGTCCAAGTAGATCTGTCTCGCTTGCTCCTTGGGGATCATCGCTGTACCCCAAGGCCCCATTCGCAGAAAACCTGTAGCGATCAAAGACTCGGGATCATCGGGACGCAGCTCGTCTCCTGCGAGTTGCTCGACGATGAATTCGTTGAAGGGCTTGTCCGAATTGAAACTCCGTACAACATAATCACGGTAACGCCACGCATTCGAGCGTTCGTAGTCGTTTGAAAAACCTGCCGTGTCGGCGTAGCGAACGACATCCAGCCAATGCTGCGCTTGTCGCTCGCCAAAATGTTCACTTTCAAGAAGTCGATCGACAAGTGCCGACCAAGCAGCCTCCTCGACGTTTATCCAAGCATTGCGGAACTCCCAAACCTCGCGAGGCGTCGGAGGCAAACCTGTCAGATCGAAGGTAATTCGACGAACGAGTGTGCTTGGGTCGGCTTGTCTAGCCGACTTCAGTTCGGCTTCCACCAGCTTCCGGTTTACGAAGTAGTCGATCGGATTCTCCGCCGACTTCGGAACCTTGGGTTTCATAACAGGCTGAAAAGCCCAGATGTCTTCCTTGGCGTAGCGACGATAGGTCCAGTCGTCTGCGAGCCCACCGCTGGTATCGATGATGATTCCGTCCTCGTTTTCGCGAACCGACCACTCTTGCTTTTGGATTGCAGATTGCGTTTCCTCGTCGGGCCATGGTGCCCCAGCAGCAATCCATTCGCGAATGTACTCCGTTTCTTCTTTGCTGAGCCGATCGTTTTCCTTGGGCGGCATTTCGTACTCTTCCCAAAGAACAGCTTGGTACAGTGGGCTCTCCTTTGGTTTACCTGGGACAACAGAAGCTTCGCCCGATTCACCACCAGCCAGCATGGCTTGCCGAGTCATCAGATCGTAATCACCCCGAATGTCATCAGCGTCGTTGCCGTGGCATCCGAAGCATTTTACTTTCAGCAGCGGCAACACTCTGAGCGTGAAGAGACGGTCGGCGTTAGCTGATTCATCCTGAGCCGATACAGGCTGGCTCCAAGCTAGCAGGGGTGCAAGTGAAACTGACAGAAGCACGGCTAGCGACCATCGGGTGGACGATCTGTTCGAGAAAGAGCTAAGGTTTGCCATTGTTATAAATCTCCTGAATCTCTTCCGTACTCAGCACGGCCGAGTAAACTGCAAACTCATCGATGCTTCCATTTAGGTTCCGTATTGCAAACTTAGCCTCCGTCCTCGTTGGCCTAGACCAGTTGCCGATTGAAGCGGCACCAATGCGAGTGCGATCGACTCGCAGCTCGGCTGAAATGATTTCCTCATGTAGGACCTCACCATTGAGGTAGTGCATGACCTTGCCGGAACCAGCATCGTAGGTCGTCGCAATGTGTAGCCACCTACCGCTCAGCGAAGGCTCCCAAAACGGCGGAGACAGAATCGGCTGATGGGCCTTCTTCTTCGCTGCCTTACCGCTCAACTCGTCAGCTTTGTGTCGAACCGAGAAAAACAACTGGCCAGTATCCAAAATTTGCCAGTGCGGCTCGCCCTGGTTGTAATGGTCCGTCAAGAACAAGGAATGGTACCAACGGTCGAGGCTGTCGATTTTAACCCAGCAAGAAAAACTCAGTGAGCCGAATTCGCCAGGCACATCGACTCGGACACGATCACCTGGACGCCTGAATTCAAGTGCCTGCTTTTCAGGCCAGCGGCCTGAAACGGGGCGGGCCCCTACGATCGCTCCGTCCAACTCACGATTTTCTGGACGCAAACTACTTCGTAAGCGGCGGTGCCAATCACCAGCTTCGAAAGCGTAGTAAGTCACCAATCGTCTATCGCCCCGAAGTCTTTCAGACCAGCTCTTCCAAAGTTCGTATCGTTGGTTTTTCTGATCGGCTTTACGTGATTCCAGCGCTGCAATGTCTAGGAAAAGATCCGGCGTTACTTCGGCCTCATTGTACGCTCCATCTTGTGACCGACGCAGAGCCTTGCCTGCCTCCAGCAAGCGACTTTCACTAGCCTGCTGCAACTCGACTTCGCCATCGAATACTTGGATGTCAGCTCCTGCATCCGAAACCGAGAGTCCAAACTCGGTCCCAAGATCGACGACTTTTAGGTCGTCAACTTCGAGTGAAAAGCCGCGAGCAGCAGGAGGCACCTGAGCTCGCATACGCCCGCTTAGAACACGAGCCAGCAACGGCGATCGTAGCTCCAATTCAGCTGGCCCTTCAACGATTACCGTTGCGCCACAAAAAAATTCGATTTGCGCGAAGCCAGATTCTATTGCCAACTTGCCTGGCGACAGTGCATCGCCCTCTTCGAAAGCGATTTGGTTTTCTGCCCAGTCGACGTCAACCAGCCGCGTGAGCAAAGCGATGCCGTCAGCAGTTGGCTCCTGAGCCTGATTCCTCGATGCGCCTGGCGACTTAGCTTCATTTTTGTCAGTCTGCCTCCCGGAAGCCTCGAGCTGTAGGATTCGCCCGGCCATTACACAGATTAAAAGCACTGCTGCGGCTGCCAGGAAGTGGCTCGACTTCCAACGTGATGGGGAGTGCGAGTTTTCGTTCGCGGTAGGAACAGCTGTCTCTGGTGAAGATGCAGCGATTTGTGTTGGCTCTGCCAAGCCGCCAAGTCCGGATTCAGAATCCAACTTTAGGGCTGCACTTATGGATTGATGCCGTAGATAGTGTTGACGTGCCGCTGCAGAACCACGAAGCAACTCACGTACTCGTGCAACACCTACATCGTCTAATTCGCCAGCTTCCCAGTCAAACAGGAGTGTCTTAAGCTCTTCCAGCTGTTCGCTCATCGCTGGACCTCCGCCAAACGCTTCTGAGCACACTCCGCTAGCTGGCGACGGACGCGAAGCAACGCGACTTTGATCGCTCCGACGCTCCGTCCCACCTGCGCGGCCACCTCAGCAATGGGTAACTCGCGAAGGTAACGCAGCCGAATCAACTGGCGATTTGTATCGGTCAACAGCTCCAGGCAGGGCCTCAATGCGAAACGCAAGCTCTCAAGCTCGTCTGCCTTTTGCCCTGCCTCACTGCTCATTGCCTCTGCCAGTTCTTCGTCCAATAGCAAGCGGTCGCGGCTTGTGTCTCGCAGATGTGCTAGGACTTGGAAGCGAGCAATTGCGTAGGCCCAAGGCAAGAATGGCTTTTCAGGTCGGAATTCGTCGATCTTCCGCCAAAGAACAAGATTTGTTTCTTGGACGACATCTGATGCTCGAGCGTGGTCGCCGAGCAACGAAAATACGTAGCCGTAGAGTCGCGTCTGGTTCTCTGTTAACTGGCGGACGAATCCTTCCAAATTCTTTCCTTGGCTCACTTCATTTCTTCCAAAAATCCCTTGTGCTTCCTTTACCGAATCTTTCAACGAGGTTACGACCAAATTGCAATTATTTCGCCACAATGAGAGTTTAGTTGCCAGCACTGCTCAACCGCTCGTCAAGCAATCGCATGTAGCTCGGGCACTCTCAACTGAGGCCATCTTGAAAAGCACAAACCATTGTT
>PKCQ01000533.1 GCA_002862265.1 Planctomycetaceae bacterium
ACCCAGAAAGAAGACGGTGATACGGTTCATCAGGAGAGAATCTCGGGTTGGGGATTAGGATCGAATTGGGAGCTCATTGTAGTGCTTGCCACGTTCTCCCAAAATACCGAAATCACGCTCCTGGTAGCTTCGCCAGTTGAGGTGGTCGTTTGACTTGGAATGCTATCAAAACGCGAGCATTCAACCTGGGCTTGGTTGCTGAGCGATTAGCTAACGATTTTTCTATTGATATTCAAGGCAAGGAATCAGCCCATGTGGCACCGTGGCCTGCTCATAAAAATCAACGCCCCGCTGCAAAGGGTGCTGAGCATATTGCTCGCAGGAATCGCCTCATCTGGACTCGCACAAGATTTCTCGTTCGAGCCCCAGCTTAAATTAGCCGGTCCGGATGGTCAGCTGGTCTATGTCATCGTTCGTTATCATGATGCGAATCAGCCTGCTCGGACGGTTCATATGCGTTTGAGAGTTGGGCAGCAGGCGCAATCACTCGAGTTTGGCCATGCCTCAACTCGCGTCATCGTGTTTGTCCCTTGCAAACAACCAGTGACAGCGACGCTGCTAGGAGGAGAAGATGTTCTCGCTCAAACCACGGTGGCCGATAACAAGTACGGCGAAATGCAGCATGGCGATGTTGAGGACTCTTACGAGCCTCCACGCTTCGAGCTCAATGATCAGGAGCTCGGGTATGCAACGGAGTTCCTAAGCGGGATCGCCAAGGCGGAACTTCGAAGCAGCGTGGCGAATTCTGGACTCGAAAACATCCAGCCGCAGACTCTCCAAGCTTACTGCGCGGCCCTCAGTAAGCACCTTGGCAAGCTCAAATGGGATCCGAAGCTGGGAGGTTGGTTTAGCTGGGAGGGCAAACTTGGGACTCGTGTCGTTGCTGGCGCCAGCGAGTTTGAAAAAGGAAGTTGCGAATTCCAGCTTGTCTTTTCCCAAGGCGAGCTGCTTGATGTTTTGGTGAGCTCAGAACAAATGCCAGACGACTGGTTTCAAGGGCCGGGTAATTTTCAGGGATTTACAAAGAGGGCCGAAGAGCTTGTTCGGCTGATGTTCAGCCAGGAATTGGACTCCGGCGAGCAAGCCCAAATGTTTTTTGAAGGACGCTACCGAGAAAACACAACCGTGCATCAAGTCCAACAGCTGCAAAAGAAACTGCAAGAGAAGTATGGTTCTGAGATCCAAACGATACAACATCTGGATAATTTTCTTGCCCCCTTTGTCCCCGACGCCAAACATCGAAGTTGGGATCTCTATCACCTCGTCGATTTTGGTGGAGAGCAGTGCATCGCGCAGACCACCTTCGATTTTTCTAGCCGGAGTAACTTCGTGGGGAACGGCAAGTTGGCCAGTATCAACTTTCGTCCCTCTTGGCCCTCGGTGGCGCCGCAACAAGCTGAGCTCGTCGAGGAATTTCTAGCGAATTGTTACGAAGGTGAGTTTAGCCCCTCTTGGTTTCATCCTTCGTTGAAGGACCTATGCGATGAAGAGAAGCTGCAATCAAGGTTTGAGCAAATCGCGGACTGTTTTGAGCATTGGGCGGTTCCGGAGCTGGCGACTTGGTCTGCTGACAGCCAAGGCGAGTATTCCTATGCTCGTGGAAAACTGAGAACGAGTCAGGGGCCGGTCGACGCTCAATTTGACTTTATCGGCGACCAATTGCTGGGTGTCACTTTGCTGAGTCAAGAAGCGGCTTGGAGCACTTTGGATTGTATTCGTGATCCAAGTGCTACCGGGCGAGTTGCGCATGCATTCTGGAGCCGGATCTTTACAGGTGATTTCTACGACGCACACAGCAAATTGCAGGAGGAGTTTAAAGAGCAGCTGCCAAGACAGCGGTTTGAGCAAGCTGTCAGCGATAGCGAATTCTCCGCTAGATCTCTTCGCCGGTTGAAAGTGTACGATCAAGTATTCACGCAGCGAGTAGATAGAAGTTTTCCGGCAACAGTCTCCGTGTACTTGGTTGCCAGCTTCCAAGACGGTTCCCCGCAGACGCTGCGTTGTGAGCTAGTTCAGGCTCGAGGCAAGTGGAAGATCGTTGACTTCAGCAGTGATTTCGAAGCGAGGTTGATTGGTGTTAGCGACTTACCGCAGCTGAAAAACCTGCTCGAAGCTCTGCAGGAAGGAGATGCGAGTGACTTAATTGAAATGATGTCCCCACGCTTGCGCGACGCGCTCGAACTCCCGTTACTTGAAGCGTTCCTCACGCATTTGAGCAGCATCGAAGAGTTCTCGGCGTCGGACCTCGAGAACAAACAGCCGCAGCGAAATCTGATCCAGTACTTTGGTGGCAGACGCTTTGAAAGTGGCGAAGGACAATTAAGCATGCGAAATTCCCTAGCCAAGCTCAAAGCCACTTTCGAATTCGAAGAGCTGGTTGGACTGGCCATTACCGATCCGAAGATCGCAGACTGGTCGTCTAGCATTGGCTCCCAGCACTTCTCGCAGCGCGCCGAGACGGTCATCCAAAACTGGCTAAAGACTGGCGAAAGCGCTCTTTTGCCACATCTTTCGTTCGAGCTCCACGCGAGAGAAACCAGCGGCCCGCGAAAAGCTGAGCTATCGGCAATAGCTGGAGGCTGGACGTTAAGCATAGGAAGTGTTGAAACTGTGAAGACGCAACGCGTGCAGATCAGTGGCAAGCAAACGGCGGAAGTGCTACTAGATCTGAAGTTCACAAACGGAAATGCAAAGCTGCGTGTCTCATTTCAATTCGACATATTTAGCAGTCGGATCGCGGATATCGAGGTTATCGAGTGACGCTCAAATTGCCTACTCTAATGGTGGGCAATTGGTCTTCTATCTTGGCCAGAAGCTACTTCTAAACGGCTTTTAAAATGACTTGTGAAAAGTCGAAAAGCTTGCTGTTTCATTTTCGATAGTCAAGCAATTTCTAAGTTAGATTGCCATTCCAGGTCGTGCTGTCCGTACTTCAGGCAGACTGGGAGGTCTCTGTGCGTGGAATGCGTGACTTAGGGGCGTTACTCCTTGACGGAAATAGGGCTCAGCCTCATCTAGTTTTAATTGTAGAGGGATGGGGCCGAGTAGTGTCCGTCAAGTTGCGCATACTTGAATTTGATGATTTGTTCTTGAACTGCTTACGGTAAGACCCCAACGCAAGAAAAAAAACCGCCACAGGTTCAAAACCTGCAACGGTTCGTTTAGTTCGCTTCAAAAGTGTCTTATGGAAGAGAAGACTACTTCTTCTTAGCGGCCTTCTTCTTCTTTGGAGCAGCCTTCTTCTTTGGAGCAGCCTTCTTCTTTGGAGCAGCCTTCTTCTTAGGAGCAGCTTTCTTGGCTGCCTTCTTCTTAGGTGCAGCTTTCTTAGGAGCTGCCTTCTTCTTAGGAGCTGCCTTCTTCTTAGGAGCTGCCTTCTTAGGAGCTGCCTTCTTAGGAGCTGCCTTCTTAGGTGCAGCCTTCTTAGGTGCAGCCTTCTTCTTGGGAGCTGCTTTCTTCTTCGCTGCTTTCTTTTTGGCCACGTTTTCTCCTCCGATAAAACGGAAACAAAGAATAGGGACGTCCGAAACGGTGGCAGCCACATGCCATCGTTAGTCCCTACTCCGAATCAAGAAAATCTCTTGCATTGCTCCTGCGGTGGCCACCGCATAGTTGGAGCCCTGTAGAGATTACCTATGTCCTTAGCTTGCTATTTGTACGATGTTGATCGTACGATGCAATATGTTTTCGACAAAAATAACACATATTTTTGACAAATTTTCCACTTAGATCTTTTATTGAATGCGAAAGCTTCGACATCTAACTTTCAAACTTCCTATCTTTGCATTCAAAACGCTCTCCAAGTGCAAGAACATGTACTTGAATCTTGCTTCGGTTACCAGGGATTCTGACCACCATATTCATCAAAAACCCTGTGAATTCATATAGT
>PKCQ01000316.1 GCA_002862265.1 Planctomycetaceae bacterium
AGTGGTTGTTGGTCATCACCAACGTATGCTCAGGAGAAATCAATCCACTAAGCCGGTCGTGCGTGGCTCGCAGCATCGAAGCTGAGCCAACAAGCTGCAACAATTGCTTTGGGTTCTGATTGCGGCTTGCGGGCCAAAAGCGGGTTCCGGACCCACCAGCCATAATGACTGCGTGAAGCAAATCGAGTCTCCATTCCAAGGTAGGGCAATGGCACCAGTTATCGACGCCGTCGATTGGCGGACTTAGAGATTCTATGACTTCCGGCGACTCTTCACCACCGTAGACATCTCGATCCGCGTTAAGAATCGAGATGGAGTGTAATGTACTGCAACACGCCATTAGGGCGCCGTTGCGGAAGGTCGAGCCGCGCTAGAGTCAGTTTGCTGCGTTAAAAGAATGCACATCTGCACCGGGCTACTAGATTTGAGTTCTGACTGTGTCTATTTGGAGACGGCTAACTTCTGTGTGAAACGTGTTTGCACCATGCTCATTCGTCTGAGTTACATAAACAGGAATCGCAGAACAAACCGGTGCAACCCTCTGATCCAAAAGACCTTAGTACAAGAGGTTGCCATGTATCAGCTCGCGTGTCCAACAATGTCTGACACGGCCTGCGATGCTCGGGGGTCTAGGGCACTCTATCACCGTCTCGACTCGCTCCGTTTCGGGGCAGGAGCAGCTGTCAATCCGGGGTTTACGATTGGAACCGTTGGGAGTTGAGGCCAATCCGGACCGGCAAGCTAAAACTGTCGGCTACAATTTCAGCTGAGCTCGCGGAGTCGTCTGACGGGCTTTCCATGATCTGAAAAACATTAGCCAGCCCTCACCATACCGCCCACGTGCTTGAAGGTTCCACAATGCATCGACGGGAGTTTGATAACCCACAGATAACCAATCCAACGCTTTATACCGGTCCATTGCAGAAGATTTTGAATATCCAGCGGCGAGTCTTAGAACAGGCCGTAATTGATCCAGAGCACAGTAACTTGCTTAATGAACTATGCCTACTCTCGGAGTCTTATCCACCCAACTCCCTCGCTTCGATCACCCCCTGTGACCTTGGTTGCATAAGTATGTTAATGCATTGAGTCGTGCGGGACCATCTGTTTCTCAGACAGCAGCGCAAGTTCACCGGGCACTTCCACGAGACTCGCTAAGGAATACAACTTCTCAACCTAACGATTGAGAGGATCAATCTGGCAGTTTCCATCCACATTGAAACTGTATGCATGGATACGAGGAGGAAGCGGCTTTAATCGCCCTTCCCACAATCCCGACGCTCCTTTTTGCAATTTTATTTTGCCATCGGGAACACAAGAGATTTGCATCCTGACCGCTCCTGCCTTAGGAGCCATATGCCTTATCGTCGCGCTGCCGCCTCCGTGAAGTTCCGGTGACTTCACTCGCTGAGCGTTACAGTTGCTTTCTATCGCAGCGACAGTGACGGCAGTCGCGAATCGAAAATAAAATTTGTTCAAAAGTAGGGCTTGCATGTCGGTGCTGCGATTTGAGTAGCAACACGAGGGAGCTTCCTTGGACACAGCTTCGCGGCGACGGTTGCTGAAGCGAATGCTTTAGTTTTTCGCTCATGGGTTACTGATTCACGCCAGAAGCTATCGCTCTGCTTCTCAATTTGATTCTCATTCTTAATCTCGCACTTACTCCTGCTGGTACTCCTATTCGAAGAGGCGGATCTCGCGTGCCGTTTTTTTTTGTCCGCGAACATCGGTCGCGCCTTAACGCTACGAAAAAAGGCACCTCAATCGCCGTGCCTTTTCTCTAGTCTATTTCGTCGCTCCCGATCGCTGAATTTTAGCTATCGGTCAGCGGAGTCTTCTTCTCGGTGATGACTTCGCACTCCTCGGCCTTTTCAGCGTTCAGTGCAATGTAGCTTTGCCATTCTTCTGGCAGGTTGTCTTCATGAAAGATTGCTTCAACAGGGCACTCAGGTACACAGGCCTCACAATCGATGCACTCATCGGGGTGGATGTACAACATCTTTTCCCCTTCGTAGAAACATTCGACCGGACAAACCACGACGCAGTCTGTGTAGCGGCATCCATCACAGGGTTGTGCAACGACGTGAGTCATGCTGAATTACCTTTCTATGCAAAATCGAATACGGTGTTTTTCAAAGTCAAATCGACGAAAAAGGGCTTCTAGCTCGTCAGCGGTACTGCGGGTCGTGAGCCGAAGAATCCCCGTCAGATGGTATATCTGCCATTGGGGAGTGTCAAGCTAAGGCGTTGCCCTGAAAGGACATCGGTTATTTGCCCAAGTGAAATAAGTCGTTTTCTCTAGCTTGATTGAGCTTTATCGCTCACCTACCATACCAGGGGGGCTTCAGGTCTCCAGTGGGCTCATTTACTGGGCAATTTTGCAAATGACGTGCCGACGGGCCAAGTCCATTCTGTGCTGATGCACAGCCTTTCCTACTTGAATTCTGGCTGACTTCCATGGTGCTCTCAGATCGCGATCGAGATTTGATGACACGTTGCCTCGCAGGCGACGGTGGAGCATGGGAAGACTTTATCGATTGCTATTTAGCCCTCATTACTCATGTGGTGACGCGATCGGCCAATCTGAGGTTCCCCAGTCTGCCGACTTACGTTCGCGATGATATCGTGGCTGAGATCCTGCTAGCCTTGGTCGATAACGATTTCGCGATACTGCGACGCTTTCGCCAAAAGAGTTCTCTTGGAACTTATCTGGTCGTAATCGCACGTCGAATCACAGTGCGGCGTCTGAGTCGGATTCCGGCACCCAAGTCGCTCGAACTTGATGTCGAGCAATCGCAAACAACGCAGTCATCCCAACTGGAGGACAGCGAGGATGTGCAACAGCTTTTGAGTCGGTTGGAGGACCAAGAAGCGACTGCGATTCGCCTATTTCACCTTGAGCATCAGAGTTACGGCGACATTGGCAAGCACATGGGAATACCTGAGAACAGTGTTGGACCTTTGCTGAGCCGCGCTCGCAAGAGCATGCGAATGCTCCGCGAATCCTAACGCAAACTGTTCTTCCCACCTCGTATACACCCGCCAGGATGCACTATTTGGCAACCTATACTCAGACTCGGTATTTGAGATTTCGGTATTCAAGGGGCAGGAGAGCCCGCGATGAGCGACGAGCAAATCGTACCCTCCTCCAATACCGTTCAAGTCCTAATTCAAACAGCTTTTAGTGTTGCACTTCTAGGTGCGGTGGGCGGCCTCGTTTTCGAACTGCTCACCAAGAATCCAAAAGTCACGCCTGAAGCTCCTGATCCTGCTGTTGAAAGTTAATCTGTCACCGAAAAAACAGGCGAATTTGACACTTCCAAATCGATTTTCATGGTCAATCCCTTCACAGAGCTAAAAAATCCAGTCTGCGACCTGATTTTGCTCTACAGCTCCCTGTCGAACGCGTTCTGCCAAGGAGCCGCCTCCCATAAACTAGCTGACGACAAGGGGCTCACTATCCTCAACTCCAAACTTTTACACTTCGACGACAGAAGGGTGGGAAAATTGTGCGGCGGATTCCGCCTCCCGTTGAGAGCGAAGGAGGAGTTGCGATTCTTCGTTCAGGATTACGGTAGGCGAGATTTTGATGGCGACAGTGCGCTTTAGTTGCGACTCCCAAACGCGATCGACATCCGTAAAACCTCCTTCGGCCACTTCTGCTCAAGGCTGCTCCGCTTCCTCTTCGGCGATTTCATGCCGAAGAAGAAAATTGTTGTTGAGCACGTCCACCGTAAAATGCTTTCCTGCCCGAATGCCAGGGAACTTTACGAGAAAAGGCTCGGGCGGTCGCTATGGGCCTCGCCCGGCAGACTTCTGCTGGATGCGCGCCAGGAGCTCAAGCCGTCGAACGGCTGCCGGCTTCTTCGAGCTGCTCGCGCT
>PKCQ01000091.1 GCA_002862265.1 Planctomycetaceae bacterium
GGGATGCCGATAACGATGTCGATGAATTCAGGATAGTTCAGGGTGCCGGAAGAATCCGAGCTGCTTCCCATAGAGCCTTGCAGGTATCCGGCAAAATAAGTAGGGGCGACTAGCAAAACAACACCAACCGCCGCAACAACCACTTGCAATCGAAGCAAATCCCGATTGAACAGCGGCCGATGGAATAGCTGAGGCACCATCCAGAAGACAGCTCCTAAACTAAACATGCCTGCCACACCAAAAACCATGCAATAGCTGTGAGCAAGATCCCAATCAGTGAAGACCGACCAGCCACTCAACGACTTGATTGAACTCACTCCGGTATCCAGACACAGCACCGCGTAGAAGAGGATACCGAGAAGAAAGAATTGCAAGATTGGACTCTTCGTCAACTCCTTGTTCGGGCCGCGAAGCATCGCCCAGCCAGCTGAAACCCCAACCCACATCGGCAGCAACATTACCAAGCCAGCCAACATGCCGAGAGATGTAATCCATTCAGGAGTGGCAGTGTAATGCAACCAACGTGTTGCGGCGAAAACGCCGAACAGGGACATCGACCAAAATTGCAAGATCGCCATGCGATAGTGCACAACGGCTTGCCCACTCGCTTTAGGTACGAAGTAGTACATCAGCCCCATGGCCGGCATGAGTACCATGTAAAATTCGATGCCATGCCGCCCCCAACTCTGAACAAAACCATCGGCCATGCCCGAAAACAGACTGATGCTCTCGTACCCTTGAACTGGAATCGCTAGATTCGAAACCAGCTGAAGGATTGGTACGACAATCGCGCTGCTCAAATAGAACCAGAGTGAGATATACATGTGTCGCTGGCGACGCTTGCTGACCGTCATCAAGAGATTCAAGGTAAAACAAGCGAGAATAGCAACGATGCCCAGGTTGACCGCCAGTACAAAAGGTTGCCCCGGGCGCGAATCAGTATGACCGTACGCGAGAGTCACCAAGGCCCACACATTAACAAACTGCCAGCCCAAGAAATGCACATAGCTCAGACCTTTGCTCCACATCTCTGAGTGACAAAGTCGCTGGGCACTGAAATAGACGCCTGCCATCAACGCATTGGCCGCGAAACCATAGACAGCCAGAGTGAGCGGAAAGATTGAAAGCTTGGCAAAGGTATATTCGGGAACCACCAGGTTGGGATGTAGCAAAATATATCCACTCGCTGCAATCGCCAGACTGGCGAGCAAGCCCCAGAAAGTCGCCGCCCAAATAAAGCAACACACGATGCCATCGTCATACCGATAGACTTCACCGTTCTCAACCGATGTCGATTGCTCTGAGTCCAAAGTCATCCCCAAAATCGTTGTATGCTTAGCCAGATGCGCTCACAACCGAACATAGAAGGTCAGTCGAGATGAGGCGAAACCTGACTCAGTTTCTCGAAGGTTTGCAACGATTCGCCACCCTTGTCGAACCGAATTTGACCACCATTCTTCACGTGCCTTGCGTTGTTTCAAGCTCATCTAGGCTTAAAAGGCCAACCAAAAGGTGGGTTCGGGCATCGACGAACGGTGGCTTGCGAAAGTCCAGCAACTGGTTGGCCAACTGGATCCAGAGAGGCCATTATAAGTAGATTGGAGCCAATTCAAAGGCTTCGCTTTGATGCGGAAAGACCCAAATTGACGCAGTTGACCGAGCTTCACCAACGCCCTACTTGAATTGGATCTCCGACCTGCCTTCATCCAAATCGATGCAGATCCAGCTATGTGCCTCGTCCGATCCACGAGAATTATCAACGAAGAGCGAATTTCGCCCCAGTGCAGCTAGACTCCGCACAACCCGCAAGTTTTTTCGCCGCACTCCAGCTTCGGATTCACTTGGCTTCAGAATCGCATTGGTGAAACTGCCCGGCAGCTTGAACGTAAAATCCGGACAAGCGTACGGAGCGATCAGCACAAGTTTCTCGCCCTCCAGGCCGAGCTTGGTAAGTTCCTTGGCGGCCCAGTAACGTGCAATCTCGCTGACCTTCATCCATTGCGTGACCGAGCCAAATCTCTTCGCGATCGATTGCACTACTGACTGAAAAGCCCGAAAACCAGTCTTCCTACCATTGCAGTACATTCCTGGCCAGTGACAGAGCATGACCGCCGGTTGACCACGCTCGATCCACTTTACCATCGCGCCTTCCGTTGCATCGGCATTGCAGTACTTATCAGCCGATGGCTCCAAGACTCCATCCCAACCGCCAAACCAGTCGCCTGTACCGGCTGGCACATTCACGACGAACTCAGGCTTCTGACCATCCACGCTTCGAAAAGCTTCCATCTGCGGCGTGGGATCTTCGTCCTGGCCTACCACGTACTTGAAGTAGTGCGGTAAGTCGCAGCCATAAACATCGCTAACCGACTGCTTAACCGCCTCTGGTAATTTGTCTTTGACCCGATTGCCGAATCCTCCTGGCGTGGTGACGCCTTCGCATGGCAAATCACAGTTCTTTAGAATCTGCAACGCGTATGCGAGGTAGCTAGCCAAGTAATCGACGCTTACATCCTGCTGAGGGTAGGAATTCTCCATGTGAGCTGGCGAGTAGTCGGCGAAAGGACGCCCGGTCTTCAGATCGATCACACGCGTATGCGTGATCATCTCCGGATGAATGTCCCAATTTGGCAACATGAGGTCACGAACAAGCTTGAGACTCTGGCGCAATTGAGCTTGGGACCAGCCAGGCAAAGTGCGATCCAGCCAACCAACGCATGCGGGATAAGGCACAATGCTGTACTTGCCTTTGACTCCATGCTCTATGCACCACTCGCCAAACTCGCGAACAAAGGCATCGGGAATCTCATCTGGCCACTTCTGCCATGGCTTTTGATAGTCCTTGCGTTCAGGATAGGTTGCGGCGAATTGAGGCATGCAAAACTTGCCCATGTTCACTAGACAAGTCGAGTCATCAATAATAAAAGACAGCGGCACGCGTCCGCGTGGAAGTTGGACGGTCGGCTGCAGCCCGTCTTCGACTTTTGAAACGGCGGCTGCCATCGATGCTTTGCCAATTGATGTAGCAGCAAGTCCTACCGTACTTGAGACAGCGGAACGCCGAAGAAACTCTCGTCGGTTTTCATTCACCACACTTCTCCTCAAAGAAACTCAAAGAGAAAGCATATCACACGTGGCCGGCGTCTTTTCACTATTGATTGCTTTGAGCATTTCGCTCATCGTAACTCGCATCGCCGCTCTGGCTTTGATGTTTACGGGACTCTCCCGAGAAGCTGCCATGTTTCAGGCAAGATCCGCCTTCTCTTGCTGCGGTTACACTACGGATGAAGCCGAAAATATAGTCAACCATCCGGTACGCCGTCGCATCGTAATGATCTTGATGTTGCTGGGAAACATAGGCATTGCAACCGTTGCCGCCACAGTGATGCTTTCCTTTGGCAGCGCAACTGACGCTCCCTGGGAACGTAAGCTACTCATACTGGCAATTCTGACTGGTGGCGTGGTTCTGCTGTTTTTCTTTTTTTCCAGCCGCTGGGTAGAACGGCAGATGAACAAAATCATCGGCTGGTCGCTAAAGACTTTTACAGACCTTGATGTCCGAGACTACCAATCTCTCCTGCAGCTGGCGGATGGATATGCTGTTAGCGAGATGATGATCGAAACGAACCATTGGCTTGCCGGACGGGCCCTAAGAGAGATGCGATTGGCCGACGAAGGCATCTTGATCCTTGGCATTCACCGTAGCAATGGGTTTCAAGGAATCCCCCGCGCTAACGACAAAGTCCAATCTGGCGACACGTTGATCATCTACGGCAAGCTTGGAAACATTTCCCGACTTGACCGCCGCCGCATCGGTGAAACAGGTGATCGAGAACACAGCAATCAAGTCGAACTACGACGAAGCAAGTCAAGTCAAGT
>PKCQ01000010.1 GCA_002862265.1 Planctomycetaceae bacterium
GCGCAGCGTCTCCATCGCTCAAGGAGCCGACCCACGCCAAAGCACTCTCGTGGGATTCGGTGGAGCCGCTGGACAGCACATTTGCGAGATCGCCGAATCCATGGGAATAGCTTCGATACTGGACTATCCACGCGCGGGCCTGCTAAGCGCACTAGGAATGGGCCTCGCCAGACCAAGATGTGATGCCACACTACCTGTCTATTCACTACTCGGCGACTTGGATTTTGAAGCACTTGGCACGCGTTTGAACACCTCTTTGCAAGAGCTAGTGAGACCAAACAGCACCGGAAACTCCCTGTCAGAGCAATCGACGACAGAAATCTGGCTGGAGATGCGATATCAAGGAACCGAGTCGAGCTTGCGAGTCGCCTTCCACACGAAACTGGCAGAAGAAGCCGAGACGCAACTTTCAGAAGCTTTTCACCAATTGCACCAAGCTCGCTTTGGCTACCGCCGCAAAGAGCATCCGATTGAACTCGTTGCCATCCGTTTTGAAAACACGGCCCAAGCTGCCTGGACTCTAGAAACGGCTATAACGGATCCCGAGTCGGAGATTCTTACCTTCCCTAAGCGAGACAGCTACGAACGCGATTCGCTGACGTCTGGTGACGTCATCTTGGGACCTTGTTTGGTTTGCAATTCCGGATCGACACTTTATCTCGCCGCAGGCTGGAAAGCGACATGTCGCCGCGACGGAAGCCTTTTTCTCGAAACGACCGATGACAGCAGCGGAACTGAGGAAACTAACGTCCCCGCCGAGAGCGATCAGTCGGCCGACGTGGTATTCCGCGACTGCTACGCCGCTCGTCTGAGCGCCATCGCAACTCAGATGGGGCTTGTCTTGCAACAGACTTCGGTGAGCGTAAACGTCAAACAACGGCGTGATTATAGCTGTGCAGTATTTGACTCAAGCGGAATGCTACTTGCCAATGCGCCGCACGTGCCAGTGCACCTTGGCGCGATGGGACAAACGGTCCGAGCTACAATGGACGCGTTTCCAGAAATGCGATCGGGCGACGTTTTCGTCACCAACGATCCGTATCAAGGCGGTTCACACTTACCGGATTTGACGGTCATCACTCCGGTTTTCAATTCTGAAAACCCCTCGCCAGTGATGTTTGTTGCCAACCGCGCGCATCATGCCGATGTCGGTGGTGTATCTCCAGGCTCGATGTCCACTCAAGCAACTCAACTAGGGCAAGAAGGTGTCGTGATAGCGCCGATGCATTTATATGATTCCGGGCAAAGTCGCCTTGTGGAGTTTCGAGAATTCCTAATGTCTGCGTCTCACCCACCGCGCAATGTCGAAGAGAATCTTGCCGACATTGGAGCCCAATGTGCTGCGAATCGACGTGGGTTGGAGTTGCTGGAACAGTACGCAGCTTCCGAATCGTGGGGCCGACTCAACGACTACGCTGAGCACTTGCTGTCTGCAGCCGAGCAGCGTGTCATTCAATTCTTACAAGAGCACAAGCTTCAGACGTCACAGTTCAAAGACGAACTCGATGATGGTTCGCATATCTGCGTTACTCTCACTCCAACGCCCGAAGGGCGTCTCAAAGTGGATTTCACCGGGACCTCGCAAGAAAACGCAGGAAACTTCAACGCTAATCCGTCTATCGTAAGTGCCGCGACCATTTACGTGATTCGTTGCCTGATTGGGGACGACGTGCCATTAAACGAGGGCGTCCTGCGAGCAGTCGAACTCACCATTCCGCCTGGATTACTGAACCCGAGGCCTGCACCCGAGCAGAACAATAGTCCTGCGGTAGCGGCCGGCAACGTCGAGACCTCACAGCGAATCGTGGATGTTTTGCTAGGAGCTCTGGGAGCAGCAGCGGCTTCGCAAGGCACTATGAACAACTTGTTATTCGGCAACGAGCACTTTGGTTTTTATGAAACCATTTGCGGAGGCAGCGGAGCCACAGCCAATCGCTCGGGTGCTCACTGCGTTCATACTCATATGACTAACACACGGCTCACTGACCCGGAAATTTTGGAAAAACGTTATCCGATTCGACTGATCGCGTGTGCGCAACGCTTAGGAAGCGGCGGTGCTGGAGCCCAACTCGGGGGCGACGGATTGATTCGTGAGATAGAATTTCGTGAACATGTGAGCGTCTCTCTGTTAATGTCGAGACGCAACACAAAACCATTTGGATTGCAAGGTGGCGGCAGCGGTGCAGCAGGTGAGAATCGTCTCACCTCGCTCGAAGGCAACTCCAGCTTGGATGGCTGTTGCAACTTTGAAGCACAGCCGGGCGATCGCCTTCAAATTAAAACACCCGGCGGCGGTGGCTTCGGATGCGATTGAGCTGAGAGGTGACGCCAAAACGTGAATTGCCATCTAACCGGTTAACGCTTGCAGAAGAAGAATGCGAATAAACAACGATGGAACTTGAACCCTGGATTTTGATTCTTGGTGAAGCACCCGAAACATCCCTGGCTACCTGGTCGCCCGATGGGTTGGCCAGCCCTGCAATCGCCTTGTTCTCTACTCGAGCAAAGGCTGAGCACTATGCCGAGCGCCATTGCCCCGATGCATTCAGCAGTGTCCAGCTGCAACGTCCAGAGTTGCTTCAGGTGCTGATTGACGCTTACCGCAACGAAATGCGCCACGCGGTCCTAGATCCGTCTGCCAGTCAGGCAGGCCAATTGTTCCAGCTCGACCAAGTACTGAAAGCTGCCAAAGAAGAACTTCGGAACCAATCTCTCGATAGCTAGACTCTTGATTAAACGTGAGCGGAATCCCCCTAGCATCCATTGGCATAGCAAGAACCTGGAAGAACCGAGGGCTGAACCCATTGTCGCTCACTCATTTTTCTAATTCGCGAAAGACATTTAAGGCTTTAGTTTATTCGCCTTCGTTTCAAAGTACGGAAGTTTTTTTGTGCTTCAACGCTGTACTCGCATCGTTTTAGTAAACATCACCAATTCCTAGCTTTGATTTGACAAGAGCACAGCCCGTGGTTGCTTGGTTTCTGGAATTCGAGCCTCAGGGGTCTTCAGCTTCATTGCGACAGTTCGCCGATGCTAATTGGCACTGCAGCTTAGTCGAATAATCTTAGGAAATTGCGCTACCATCGACGTGCTTGTCCTTCTCAGCTCCTGGGAGTTCACTCGGTGTACCGCTTTGAGAAAGATGATCTTCTTGACTGCCTTGACGCTTCGAGAAACGCGAACCTGGGCAGCTGAAGCGAACCAGCTTTCTGAACTGGAGCAAGACCTTGAACAGAAAGTCGCACAACGCTCCGCCGAGTTAACGGCCTCGCTGGATAAACTGAATGAGCACCATCGGCTAGCCTCCCGGGGCCTCTTGCAGCTTCGATTGGATATTAGATCAACAATCCGCTGGCCTATGTGGTATGCAATTTAGAACTTCGTCAAAAGTGCATCGAAGGCGAGGAGGTCGCCACCGGCGATACTCTCGAGGGAGCAAGCCGGACAGCAAGAATTGCAAAAGAGCTCCAGATCCCTTCGCTCCCAGTCGATTAGAGTGCATTTCGGACGCGTGACCTTACGTAGATTGCTTCTACAACCACACAGACCGAGCAACAGCATGTTCATCCTGATGTGACCAGTTGCTCTGCTAATGAATTGCCCACTGTTTCGCGAAAAAACGCATCCTCCTGAGCTGTCGTTAATCACAATATCGGCGTCTGTCGTGACTTTTGCGTACCTGAGTTCCAGACCGTCGTCGTCGGCCGTCCCAGAAATCTCATCCAACCCTGATTCTCCTTAGCGAATACCTGCTACATCATCTGCGGCCAGGGTTCGTTGGAGCTCGTTTGAATATTGCCCCTACTACATCACCGCTTCGGTATTCACCATTGAAAACGACTGATTGGCAACCGTTCGATCACCATTG
>PKCQ01000497.1 GCA_002862265.1 Planctomycetaceae bacterium
TGAATTTGCTGCTGAAGCTCTGTTCGTTGGTCCACTACGACAGGGCGAATGTCGTTTCGGTCTATGGTCGCACGATTTGCTCCGAAGTCTGGAGCGAGGAAGTAGCCCGTGAGTCCATTAGCCGGATTTGTTGGTGGGATCTGAAAGAAATCAGATGGTAGTACAGAGTCTTTAACAACCCGTTGACCTGAGATGCTGTGGGTCCAAGATGAGATTCCATCAGTGCCGAAGTACTCGATCGTTTCGAACTGGCCGAGCTGTTTTGAGGCCCAAGTAGCCGATGTATCGGACTCCATTCTTAGCAAGGCCTTGTGGGACATCTGGGCAACGAGTTCGTTTGCAATGCGTTCACCAGCAGCTTCCTTGAGTCCTTCGATGTCTTGCATTGCGAGCACTAGCGAGACGCCGCGGCTTCGTCCTTTTACTGCGAGGAATGGTAGGAGCTCAGGACTCGAAATGAGTGGTCCAGCAAGTCGAGCTTCGTCAATCCACACCCAAGTTCGACGGTTTGAGCTGTTTGATTGCATGTCGATCTCTTCGACTAGAACGCGAAAAACTTCTTTGTTGATCGCATCCAATGCGGTTTTAGCGGTGGCATTTGCTCCGAGTAGCAAGATGGATTCCTGAGCAAGCCATTCCCGAACGCTCAGGCACTTCTGAACGTTCTGCCATAGTGCTGCAACAGGTCGGTAGTAGCTCATCTTCGAACAGATCGTGGTGAAAACTTGGTAGGCAGTCCTTTCGTCTCCAAAGAAACCTTCCAAAATGTCTATCCCTGCGGAATCGCGGTTGAGCAACAGCTCGATGCGTTTCTGGCTCAAGCAGGCATAAACCAGATCCGTGAAGGTCCAGGCACCTGGCGAATGAACAATTAACGATTCAATGACGCCAACAACGACTTGCCTCGCAGCGTCCATGAAATACTGATTGTTGCCTCCTCGCTCTTGCGGTAACAGAGAAGAAGCCAAGTTCTGTGCTCGAGCGGGACTGGTGATGTCAGCTGCAATATCCCACCGAACCGCTGCCGGAAACCCTTCGCGAGCCTCGAATGGATTTCCCTTGTTCTGACCTTTTCTCTTTCTTCGATTTGCAGTCAAGGTATTTCTCCTCGTTGGAAGTCAGACCTAAGACGCACTTCGCCCGTTCGCTCATTACGATTTTGCTCGACCAGGCGCTACGGGAGAAATTCGGTGCAGGTGATCGTCCCTGTTCGCTTTGTCAAACCCATAGCCCGGTTACTGAGCCAATTCAGCAAGGTCATGGTGGATTTATTTTTGCCTACCTTTCGATAAGTCTTCCTCCTGCGTAGTAACCCCGAAGGGTCGGGCACTCGACAATTGAGGCTGTCGCAGTTGGCAACTACTTTTCAGGAACCACGAACATTCGAGTCGAAATACTTGCTTTTGCATTCTTTTGATTGATCATAGAATCCGTTGGATCGGACACTTTGCTCAGTGAAATGCGTCCAATGCCAAAGGCAAGTGCTGCGCATCGCCTCTGTTGGAGGTCAACGTTTTACGCGTTTAACGTCCTTGCTTTGACGGCGGGCTTTTGCACGAGTGCCCAGAGGCAAGCTCGAAAGAAGTCATGCACTTACACGTGTACCCCAAGCTATACTCAACTCATTTGCCTGCGAGGGAATGAGGCGAGAGAACATCATGAAGAAGACATTGAGATTTTCGTTTGCGTGCCTTCTTGGCTCCCTTTGCCTTTCGCTGGTACCAGCAGCAAACGCTGACACCGTTCTTTACGATCCAAACCTGGGGACGTTGCCTAACCAACAGGGCTGGTTATCAGTGGTCGATACCTCCACCACTCAGTCCATGACTGGCGGTCTTGTGAACCTAAACACGACTGCCGACCGTGACGATCAGTCTGGTTACTTCTCCGAGGATCCCTTCAACGGAACGGTCACGCATCCTAACATGCCGGTGCTCGATCGCACCGCCGGCTACACGGTGAGGTTTCAGGTGCAAGTGCTATCCGAAGGGCACAACAACCGCGACGACAACAACGACGGAAAACTTGATCGAGCGGGCTTCTCCGTAATCGCGATTAGCCAGGATCTGGCTGGACTGGAGCTTGGCTTTTTCGAGAACCGTGTCTGGGCTTACGCTAATTCAGGTGAAGGAACAAATTCCTTTTTCACGCAAGCCGAAGGAGTTGCGTTCGATACGACAGCCGGCTTGGTCAACTATGACTTGGCAATTCAAGGCGATAACTACCAGTTGTCCGCTAACAGCCAGTCGATCTTGAGCGGCTCGCTTCGCAACTACAATCCCAGCGGTCTCCCACCACTGACCGATCCCTACAACAATCCAAGCTTTCTATTCTTCGGAGATGACACCACTTCTGCAGACTCCAACGTGCTCCTTGGTCGTGTCGAGGTATTGAACTCTGCGATCCCTGAGCCGAATAGCCTACTTGTGATCGGATGCAGCGTAATGCTATTGGGCTATCGCCGAAGGCGAACTTAGCAGTGGAGTGTCAAACGCAGAGGGATTCGCATCTCTATCGTCGGACCTTAACAAACGCAGCGCTGTTACGGCAATTCATGCGGCACCTCGGGGGAATAGCTCCACGGGGCGGGGCAAGCCGGAGGCTGGGCCTTCAACGAAAGGCCGCTGTATCGCACTGACCCTCCCGGCCATGCGAAAGCGTCGCTTCTAGCGAGGTTGATTCCAATGATCCGTCTGGGATTGGTAATTGGGGTGACCTTAATTCTCCTAGCATCACAATGCTCCCCAAGGCACATCCGATGAAACCGGGGCTAACAGTTGCGGCTGAAATCCTATGCCTGCCAGAGTTCAACAAACTCGTGAACAAGCATCGAATCAAATCACTCGGCGTCGGAGGTCCAGGCACTGAGTTTTTCAGATTGGCTTGCTTCGAAATTCTGGGCCAATGCGTCTTTGAACTTGGCGTGAAGCACGGGAATCGACTCTTCTCGACGGCGGCGATGCCCAAGAGGATCGTGGATCTCAACCGCTTCAGTGAACGCTCCATCCTTAAAGAATACTTGAAGCTGATTGGAGATTGCTCTGCGTTCGGGATCCAAATATCCGACCGTGTAACTCGTATTCTCGACGACTCGCATCAGCGAGCGCAACTGATCCACTCTCGGATCGGAGGCTGCTTCTTCCTCGTAGTGCTCCGCGGTTAAATCACCGTGCAGCAGACCAATAGCCACCATGTATTGAAGGCAGTGATTGCGGTCCGCTGGATTGTGCAATGGGCCCGACTTGCTGATGATGCGAACCGCCGACTCTTGAATCTGGAGTTGGATGCGTTCGATCTCGTCGATTCGAGTTGTGACCTGCGAGTGAAGCGCAATGGCGGCTTCGACCGCGGTTTGAGCGTGAAATTCGGCGGGGAAGGAAACCTTGAACAAGATATTCTCCATCACGTACCAGCCCGGCTCGCGTTCCAATTCAATCTCTTGCGAATTGAACAGCACATCGCCAAAGCCCCACTTGGGTGCAGCAAGAATGCTGCGATACTCCATCTCGCCTCGCATGACGATCAAAGCCAGCCACACCCCACGGTTCGTCGCATCGCTGGTCGCCGCGCCACGGATGACTTCGACCAACTTTATCATCGGCACTGGATTCATAAAGTGCATACCGATGAATTGCTTAGGACGCTTCAAGTTGCCGCCAAGCTTCGTAATGGAGATAGACGAAGTGTTGCTGGCCAAGACAGCTTGCGAATTGCAGACGTCCTCTACAGCGATCAGAACACTCATTTTGGGCGTCTCCAATTCATTGATCGCTTCAACCACAAGCCCTCGGTCGGAATGCGAGCTGATTTCTGTGGACCACTTGATGTGTTCCTGAGTTTCATTCTGCTGCACCTCG
>PKCQ01000005.1 GCA_002862265.1 Planctomycetaceae bacterium
GTTTTGTAATTCTTAGTTTTGTAATTCTTAGTTTTGTAATTCTTAGTTTTGTAATTCTTAGTTTTGTAATTCTTACAAAGGCAGTTTTGTAAAAACGTCTCTTCCGCAAGGTCCATTGCTAGCATTGCAAGATTGTTCAAACGCCCGTTCGTGCAAGAACTTGAGCACTTTTCAGGTTTTCGTCCAGCAAGAGTAGAATTGGCACAACGCTTGCTACCTTGCTCACTCATTCGATCTTCTAGTGAAGGTCGAACCTAAGAAAACCAATTGTGGCAACAGTACCAAGGCCCGCAGCGGAGCTAGGTAGCCACTAATTCTCACTCCCAATCCCCGTTTCAGGTAAGGAATCCGCCAGCTCTATCGAGGAGCTGTAATAGCTCGCCATCTTTGGTGGTTATTGCGAACACGGACGCTCCGTGACCTTAGTGGCGCATCGCCGGTGTATGGCGACATAGAAGACCAAATGGTCGAAGCCCAGTTTTCACGGTTGAAAGGATCCGCTTGGACAAGCCACCCAAGCGGATCCTTTTTCGTTTGCAAACATTTCCGTGGTGGCATTCGCCAGAATTCCCCCGGACTGGACAATGGTTGGTAGCGGAAGATGCCAGACTCTCGGCATCTATTCTCTCCACCAAGGGCGGCCTGCCGAATCTTCTCGCTTCACCGCACTCCGCCAACAGCATCTTCCCCTCTGATAAACACGTTACGAACGGCAGGGCGGTTCGCGACTATCTGCACCCCCCCCACTGGGGTAACGCAGAGAGTGCAAAGTCGGTATCTCTCACGCACTTCATCCTACTCCTGGTCTTTCGAATACCGTCTGCTAACAACGAATTTGAAGCGTCATGTCTACTGTTCTTAAACCGACCGAAGACTTCTTACCTAAAGAAGAAATTGCCTCGCAGTTCTGTAAGAAGTGCAACTAACACAAGGAAGACTTCGCAGTCTGGCCACGTTGCGGCAACTACTCGAAACTCGGGCAGTTCGTTGAAATCGACCATCAGATGGAAGGCTTTATTAACGAAGCAACGGATGAGACTGAGCTGCCCTTCCGTCTTCCCAAGTGGTCCTATCTCACCATCGCGGGATCCATCGCGATTATCGTCGAGGCGGTAACTCTCGCTATCCTGCTTCCCACCAATCCGGTCGATCGCTTTGCTTCCTCTTTGTTGCATTTGATCGCAAGTCTAGTGTTGATCATTGGGGTACATGCCCCGAGCTACATTCCTGCCCCTCATGGATGACTTGGACACCAATGTGGTCGATTGTGTCTGCTGTACTCCACGCACGTGGGGCGCGGTTACTCGCCGTTTGCCGGCAAGCATTTGGTTCTTCCATTTGCTCTGCATAGGAGCTCTCTCGGTGCTGATGCCCCTGCTGGCCTTACGAACAATTCCTTACGGTGCAATCTTTGGCTCTGAGCCAGCTCCAAAGTTCAAGCCATCGATCTTTCGGAAAGTCCTGGGAGATTCTTCGGATGCTTAAGAAAGCGATGAGAGCTTGCAAGAATCGCTGGAGGCTCTCGCGGAGGACGATGAGGAAGCGAAGAGGGCTCATGAAGCCATCTCGGACTAAATCCCAACTGCTCGTTGCACTGTGATTAGATACTCCGTCAGTGGTTCTAATGCGCAGAAGATTCGCACCGTGGTGGTGGCAACTTCAAGCCTAAACCCATTCAGTAAGAGCCGCTGGAGAATCCTGGGCTCGGTGCCGGTACTGGACGATGAATTGGCGATCAGTATGTTTGCAAAACTAAGCCAAAGAGTGCGAGAGCCCCGGTCTTTCCATCTGAGCTAAAGGCTACTTGGGTCAAGCCGGCTTATCGCTGCGAAGTCAACTATCAAGAGCAGGGCATAGAACTCTCCCCCGTGAACCGGACACTAGTCAAAGTCCACTAATCTGGTGCGGGTACTCCGGTGGAGCTATCGAGAAATTGCGAGCCCGATAAAATGAAGCTTACTACAGTAGCGATTCAGCGTCCGGAGCTGCGGGCCATCAGAATACGTTTTTTTGCGCCTTGTGGTTCCGCAAATGAAGGCGAGGCAGCTGACAGGTCCTCCGATGTCGCCGTTTGAGAGCCGGACTTCGCTACGCAGCACTGAAAGAGACAGATGACCGAGACGAAACACTTGGTAATCGTCGGTGGTGGCTTTGCAGGACTGAATGCGGCCAAATGCTTGAGCCGCGAGAGGCGACTGGAGATCACACTGGTCGACCGCCGCAACCACCACTTGTTTCAACCCCTTCTATATCAAGTCGCTATGGCGGGGTTGAGCCCAGCCGACATCGCCGCTCCCATTCGCAGCGAGCTTTCCAGACAAAACAATCTGAAAGTCGTTTGCGGCGAAGTGCTCGGAGTTAAGCCTCAGCAAAAGCAACTACAAACGAGTTTCGGGCCCCTGAACTACGACTACCTGCTACTCGCCTGTGGCGCGATGCACAGTTACTTTGGCAATCCGCAATGGGAGAAACACGCGCCGGGTTTAAAGACCATAGAACAAGCTACCGAGATTCGCGCCGCGTCTTGCAGGCTCTCGCGAAAGCCGAGCTGACTAATGATCCGCTTGAGCGCAACAAGCATCTTACTTTTGTTGTGGTGGGAGCTGGGCCAACTGGAGTTGAGCTAGCTGGTGCGATTGGTGAGATGAGTCGCTTTACTCTGTCGAAGGACTTTCGTCACATCGACTCGAAGCAGGCTCGCATCATTCTGATAGAAGCCGGATCTCGCATTCTACCCATGTTTTCCGAGCAGCTTTCCAGCCGCGTGATGCGTGACCTGGATCAGCTTGGCGTGCAGGCCTGGATGAATTCACGCGTCAGCGAGGTTTCTGAAAACGGGGTTGAAACTTCCGGTGAAACGATCAGTGCTTCCACTCCACTCTGGGCCGCTGGCATTAAAGCTTCGCCACTGGGACGCGAGAGCAACATTTCCTGCGATCGTGTGGGACGCATCGAAGTCGAAAAGGACTTATCACTTGAGTCACACTCCGAAGTCTTCGTAGCGGGCGATCAGTGCCGTTTTGCAGACGAGCAGGGCAGGGCACTTCCATCTGTTGCACCTGTAGCCGTTCAACAAGGCAAGCATTTCGCCAAGATGATCCGCGCGGACTTGGACGACAAGCCACGGAGTGATTTTGAATACCACGACAAGGGTCAGATGGCTACGATTGGCCGCAGCCGAGCCATCGCAGAGACTGGCAAATTGAAACTCACTGGGTTCTCAGCCTGGATGGCGTGGCTGCTCGTTCACATTTACTTCTTGACTGGCTTTCGCAATCGCTTGTTTGTCATCATAAGTTGGGCATGGTCTTTCCTAACCTTTCGCCGAGGTGCTCGCTTGATTCTGAACAAGGACTGGGAGTCCTTTTCAGCGAATGACAACCAGAAAGACCAAGCTGCTTGAAGTAGGCCATTGGCCAGAGATTGGAAAAACAAGAGCTTTGCAAGGCTCTGCCTCAAGTACCGAGAATTCTACTTATCTCGAACGCAGGGCAATCTAAAACAGAGGCGCTAGTACGCATCAGGGTCATCGCGCTAAGCAACGGCAATTCCCGCTGTGTTACTTGCAGCCTTGCCAATCAACAAATTTGTATTCCTCTTCGCGCACGGACTTACCACCCGATGGTCAAGGCATTTAAGGAACAGTAATCTTCACTGAGCCCCACTAAGCGTAAGAAACGTTTCTGCCGCATGCAAAAAAGCAAACGACGCCTTCGACTGGACTTTAAATGATTTCTTTCTCGGCAGCTTAAGCGAAGCCAAGCAGTGCTACTTCGCTCCGGCGATCGCCTCGGGTTCATCAAGTACCAGATAGTGCCCGTGATCCGCGGTAACAACAATAATATTTATTA
>PKCQ01000676.1 GCA_002862265.1 Planctomycetaceae bacterium
CCTCCTTAGGCTTGAACAATAATTATGTTCAAGAAAACACCAGACGTGGTGCTCTGACTGTCCCTGCTTCTCTCCGACAAGCTTCCTGTGCTAGCAACTTTGGCGTCTAACGCAACCAGCGCTTGCCAACCGGTGGAGAGTAATTCTTCCTGAATATTTCAGCATAATAGAGCTGATTGCATCCTAGCGCTGATTCTCCTCGAGGCAAGTGTTTGCACTCGGTCCAGTATTCGCGTCAGCCGATGACGAGCACCGCGCTGTTACGGCACTGGGCAAACCAGGCGAGAAGCGGCAAGTAACACACCACAATGTTAATCGAGCATACGAGTGGTTGGTAATCTATGGAATCAAGGTCTCTGGCAGCGAACCTCTATCTCGACCGCCGTGTCTTGATTAGACCTTCGCTCCACCGCTGGAAAATCTCTGAGCGCTCGAACTTTCGAGAAAATGTCTTGATCTCAGTTTTCTTGAAGCGTTCATCCTGTCTTACGATCCCAAACAGTTCGACGTGGTTTTCACCGATTCGAGATTTCGCCGTCACTTCAAACAGAAATACTTGCAGCCAGCCAGGACGCTGTATTGCTGCCAGTTTCATATTGCGAAACTGGGCTGAGTCGCCATAGAATTCTTCTTTCTCCAGATGCCGCCGCAGGGCCATTTCGAGATCGCGATCGCCGATCCAGTTCTGCCACTTTTCAGCAAGATGCTTCAGAAAAGCAATCATTGATGACACCTCGTTTCTTGGACCTTGATACTTGCTAACGGATTACTGTAGTGCCGCGACAATCTTCACACGGAAAGGCGAAGCTCTACTCTGTCTTTTATTTAGCTAGGAACATCTCGCAGGAATCGCAGCACATCTCTCGAAGCCTTCCGCCCACTCAACATGGCACCTTGTATTGATCCCGACTCACAGTAGTCACCGCACAGAAACTGTCCAGCAGAAAGCTTGCTTACCGAACCTGCAAAAAACCCGGCGGGCTGTCCGGGTAATGCGTGCTCAATCCGGTATGTCTTCAGGTGCTTCCAGTCTGAAACCCGGCAGCCGAACCACTCCTGGAGCTCCGCCTCAACAGACGACATTTGAAATTCCTGAGACTTAGAATCCACAAGATTCACGCTAATCAGCGCACGACCTGAATCCGAATAAACAGGCACGGAATTCGTCGGCACGAATACATGATTCACCAGCCCTGATTCGCCGTTGAGCATCAAGGCGCGTTCATCCGTCGGCGGCTTATTGGCGGCAAAGTAAATGCAAGTCGTAGACTTTGACTCTTCTGCATGGGAGTCCCGATCAAGGATTTTGAAAGAGGTCCTTTGGTCTGTCGCAATGACAACTGCTGCGGCATGGACTTGGCTGCCGTCTTTCAGATGCACGCGACGATCCACCACCGAATCGACCGGTGCATTCAATCGCACTTCCCCTCGAATCCCATTTGCCAGTTGCTCTGATATGGTCTTCATGCCACCAGCTGGCAGTGTGACGCGATCGGTACTCAGCATCCGAAATACGAACTTGAAATACTCTGCGGAGGTATTTAGCTCTCGTTCCAAGAACATACCGGAAATCCATGGTCGTAAAAAACGCTCGGTGAAATCAGAACTAAAACCGAAGCTCTCTAAGTACTCTGCCGTCGAGAGATCCTGCTCGGGCGATGCTTGCTGCTCAATTTCAAACGGGCTCTTCTTCTGAGACAGTATTTTGTTCTTCATCTTCAAGAGACGCCAACGATCAGGCACGCTGCCGATATCGTTGAACATCGTGGCCAGGACTTGCGAAGGTCTTCGCAATGGATCTGCCATACGGTTCCATTTGCCAGACTTCCAAACGACTGCCCCCGGCTCCAGTTCCGCCAAATTCAATGCGTCATAATCGAGTAGCTCCCGGGCCTCGGGGTAGGCTGTCTGCAACACCTGGAAGCCACGGTCTAGGATGAAACCATCGATAACATCCGAGGTTACTCGCCCGCCAACTCGATCGCTTGCCTCTAGCAAGAGCACGTCGCGCCTCGCCCCCTTGCTGAGACGGTTTGCACAACTCAGGCCGGCCAAGCCCGCGCCGATGACTACAACGGGAGAGGACACTGTTGCTCCTACTTACTTTCTTCTTGGGGCTCAATGCACTCGGGCGAATCGTTCCGGAAGCTATTGACGAAATTACTCACTCGTGTGACTTGCAAATAATCTTCGTCAGCACTGCCCAGCAATTTGTGAGCCGCTTCTCCGCTCGTTTTCGGTGACATCCATTGCTCCAGGGCCTGCCCGTCTATCACAACCGGCATTCGGTCATGTATCTCGCCCAAGCTCTGGTTTGCAGCCGTCGTGATGATCGTGCAGGTCTGCACTGGCTCGCCAGTTGCCTTGCTATTGACTTCCCACAGCCCAGCCAAACACATCACGCCTCCTTCTGCCGGTGAAATCCAACAGACTTGCTTGCCGCCATTTTCCAACTTCTGCCATTCGTAGTATCCATCGGCGACAACCAAGCACCTCCGAGACCTCAGCGGAACAGAGAACGATTGCTTATCCGGCAATGTTTCCGCGCGAGCGTTAATCATTCGGCTACCAATCGACAACTCCTTTGCCCAACTCGGCACCAAGCCCCAGCGAAAGTAATCTAAGAGCATTTCGCCTTCACGATCGTTCCGTACAGCAAAAACATTTTGCGTCGGCGCGATATTGAATCTTGGCTGCCATTCGGCCTTCCATTGAGCAGACAGTTTCTCAGACTTTGGCTTGGGTCTGCTTGCGTCTTGCCCGCTCGTCTCAACAATAGGAAGCAAGAGTTGCCCCCACAAATCTGGCGCTGTCTTCAAAGTGTACCGCCCACACATCTTATTTCTCACTCCTGAATGCCTCGTCGATCATGAGCAATATTGTAGAGCTTACCACGACTGTCAAAACGCGAGAGCAAGCACAATCCTTGGCGAAAAAAGTGCTCGAACTGCATCTTGCGGCATGCATCCAGCTAGCCCCGATCCAAAGCCTCTATCACTGGCAGGGGGAGGTCTGCGAGAGTGAAGAGGTTCGCTGCACTATGAAATCCAGCAAGCCAATGCAGACCAAGCTGGTCGCTGCGATTCAAGAGAGTCATCCCTATGACGTGCCCGAAATTCTGGTCGTCGAAATTACCGATGCTGGCCCCGACTATGAAGCGTGGCTCCTTGAGCAGCTGACTCATGGCAAGTAGCAAAGAACAGTCGTGAAAGCTGATACAATTCGAATCAGTCGTTCATTTTCTTGCAGCGAACTACGGTTCAACTGACAGTTCTCATTCGTGTCCAGGCCTGCTTCCATTCTCACCAAAGAAGACCTGGGCTGGCACTTCACTCAGCAGTGGCAGTCCTTCGGAGGAGAAGTTCGTTCGGTCATTCTGCGTGCAATCTTGATCTCAACTTTCTATTCCGTGCAGTTGTTCAACTATTTTATGTTCACTAAAGGCACGGATACCGACATTGCCTTTCATCGGAATGACACCTACCTCTGTGTTGGCTGGTCACCGATTTCTTTGGCAGTGCTCGTTGCCTTACGCCGACAGTTTTTCCCGACATGGCTCAAATACTGCACATCGAGCTGCGACTTACTTTTGCTTACGCTCACTACTGCTTGGGGAATCGGCCCCACAAGCCCGTTGATACTTTGCTTCGGACTGCTGATTGCGATGAGCGCATTGCAGGCAAACTTGCCGCTGGTTTTGTTCGTCACCATTGCCGCATGCCTGCACTACGTAGGGCTAGATACCTTATTCAATAAAACTTGGTTTTACGCCGACCATGCAACCCCTCCAATCTTCGCGCTCGTAGCTGTCGTAACACTCGCTTCAA
>PKCQ01000518.1 GCA_002862265.1 Planctomycetaceae bacterium
CGCGCTTGCGACTCGCAGCTGGTTTCCGATCGTTAAGGCCTACGCGAAGACCTGCGGCGTCGAGCTTGAGATGGCTAATATCTCTTTGGCGGGGCGGATTCTGGCAAACTTTTCGGAATCATTGACCGAAGAGCAACAAATTCCGGATGCCTTGAGTGAGCTTGGTGAGCTGGCCAAAACTCCTGCGGCCAACATCATCAAACTCCCCAACATCAGTGCTAGTATTCCTCAGCTGACTGGTGCAATCGCGGAACTTCAAGCCGCAGGGTTCGCAGTACCTGACTTTCCCTCTGATCCGCAGACTGACGAAGAAAAGGAAACGCGAGCTCGATACGCGAAAGTACTTGGCAGTGCCGTCAATCCGGTCCTGCGTGAAGGCAATTCGGATCGCCGCGTGGCTGGCCCCGTGAAAGAGTTCGCGAGGCAGAATCCGCACTCGATGGGAGAGTGGTCGACTGATTCCAAATCGCATGTTGCCTCGATGAGCGAAGGTGATTTCTTTGGTAGCGAACAATCTCACGTACTCAACCAAGCCTCTACCGCCACAATCCAGCTCAAGACGGCAGGCGGCGAAACCAAGGTCATGAAAGCAGGCCTGGCACTTCAAGAACGCGAAGTTATCGATTCTTCGGCGATGCGCAAATCCATGCTGCGTGCTTTCTTGGCGGAGCAGATTGCTGATGCGAAGCGTCAAGGCATCTTGTTCTCGCTGCACATGAAAGCCACGATGATGAAGGTGTCGGACCCGATCATCTTCGGGCACGCGGTCAGTGCCTATTACGCGGAGGTATTCGAGAAGTTCGGCGAAGTATTAGATGGCATCGGAGTGAATCCGAACAACGGCGTTGGTGACTTGATGGCTCGGCTCGATAACTTGCTAGAAGATGAGAGGGCCGAGATTCAAGCTGCGATCGATGCAGTTTATGAAGCTCAACCGCCGATGGCGATGGTCGACTCGGATCGCGGCATCACGAACTTGCATGTGCCAAGTGATATTATCATCGACGCTTCGATGCCTGCTGCCATTCGCAGCTCAGGACAAATGTGGGGCCCTGACGGCAAGCTACAAGATACAAAGTTTGTGATTCCAGATCGATCATACGCGCCGATCTACCAAGCTGCCGTGGACTTCTGCAAAGAAAACGGTGCCTTCGATGTCGCTACGATGGGCAACGTGTCCAACGTAGGATTGATGGCTCAGAAAGCAGAGGAGTACGGCTCGCATGACAAGACATTCGAAGTTCCCGAAGCTGGCACCATGCAAGTGGTCCTGTCCGACGGCAGCGTTGTCATGGAGCACACGGTGGAAGAAGGCGATATCTGGCGGATGTGTCAGACTAAGGATGAGCCGATTCGCGACTGGGTACGTCTGGCAGTTTCACGAGCCCGCGCCACCGGAGCCGCAGCGGTCTTCTGGCTCAACGAAGAGCGAGCTCATGACGCGAACTTGATCGCTAAAGCCAAGGAGTATCTCAAAGAACACGATACCGAAGGGATGGAAATTCAGATCCTGCCGCCGGAAGCGGCTTGCAAGCACGCATGTCAACGGGCAAAAGATGGCTTAGATTCTGTTTCGGTGACTGGCAACGTACTGAGAGATTACTTAACGGACTTGTTCCCGATCTTAGAGCTTGGCACTAGCGCCAAGATGCTTTCCATTGTTCCGTTGCTCAAGGGCGGTGGGTTGTACGAAACGGGTGCCGGTGGCTCGGCTCCGAAGCACGTTCAGCAGTTCGTCGAGGAGGGACACTTGCGATGGGATTCTCTCGGTGAATTCCTGGCTCTGGCTGTTTCGTTGGAAGACTTGGCGGAGAAGACCAGCAATACGAAGGCCGGTGTGTTAGCGAATGCCCTCAACGAGGCGACAGCCAAGTTTTTGAATGAGAATAAGTCACCATCGAGAAAAGTCGGTGAAATTGACACTCGCGGCAGCCATTTCTACTTGGCCATGTACTGGGCCCAGGCTTTGGCAGAGCAAAGTGATGATGCGGAATTGTCAGCTGCTTTCGAGCAGATCGCGGACCAGATGAGCGGTTCCGAATCAAAGATTAACGAGGAGCTGCTTGCTGCTCAGGGTTCCGCAGTTGACATTGGCGGTTACTTCCATCCAGATCCTAGCAAGGCGGATCAAGCCATGCGGCCCAGTGCAACATTGAACGCAATCGTGGATTCGCTATAGCGATCTTTTTCTTTCGCTGTGCGGACGTATACCTTGTCAACAGCAACAGCGGTGCATGCATTTAAAACGTATGCACTTGCCAAGGATGTCAGGATGTCTGCGATTGGGCCCTGAGCTGATCACTTTGGAATACTTTGATACGCTCTCTAAGGATTTGCCAGGAATTCATTCCTGGGAATACGATTGAATAGTTTAAGTTTGGTTGCTTATTTGAAAAACGCGATGCAACGTCTGGTCGTATTAAAATAGCAGTTTGTTGATTTCGGTTTCAAGGGTTAGTGACAGGTCCTTAATCGGGATTTCCCGTTTGTCGACTTACAGAATTCTCAGTGATTTAAGCTTCTGGCTTCCGCCCAGGTCCGAGTCTGGCAGAGCGGTTGTCTCAAGAGTTCGAGTTATTTACCAACCTCCAACCTAGCAAGAAGGTTAGCAGCGGCGTTAGGGGTGTTTTCGTCTGGCGTATCTGCGCGTAGTTCCACTCGGTTTTCGTGCTTTGAGGTGTTCAGATGCTGCCGGACAATCTTTAGGGATCTGCTCCTGCGAATGCTTGTAACATGATTCTGGCTGACGGTGTATTGGAATCAGACGAGAAAAAGTTCAACAATAACCTCGCTACAAGCTTGGGCTTGCAGCGGAGATAGCCAAAGCAATAACCAGCGTGATGGTCATCAAGAACAAGGGCTAGAGCAGCAGGCTGGTGTTGCGGGTTGCAGCCTTATTCTCGAAGAGAGCTGATAGTTTTTGCAGCGATCTTCCTAACAAGGTTTACGCATTTCCCTTTTTGATGATGTTTTTGACGGCGCAGACGAGGCTCTAGCTGGCGGACGCCCGTTCGGCCTACATGCAGGTTTCGCCAAAGTTGTGCTTTCCGCTTCGGTCTGCGACGGTCACGTAGGGGAGCACGGTGCTGTTGAGCAAGAGGAAAAGGAAGTCATCGAAGACTTGCAAGTCAAGTTGGCGATCGACGAAAAACGTGCTAAGGCGATCGTGCAAGGCATGGTTTAGGAGAACCAAGGCTAGAGAGGAAAAGTCAGCAGCTAGCTAGACCTTTAGTCTTTGCCCGTGGCCATGGCCTCTGGCGAAGGTGGAACCGGGTGGACGAAAAGAAGATCGCCTGGGCCGTGACAAGCGCGAAGCTTCATCTTGGCTTATCACACTTTAGAGTACGGGGCCGACGAGCCAGGGGACGAATTCTTCGTCCCCGATGCCCAGTTTTTCGCTGCAAGTTTCTTTACCACTGGCGGTATCCAAGAGCTCGCGAAATAGCTCTTCGCCGACTTCTTGCACTGTTCGGCCCTCTAGGACTTGGCCTGCGTTGAAGTCCATATCTTCAGGCAGTCGCTGGTACAAGTTGCTGTTCGAGGCAATTTTAAAACTAGGAGCCGGTTTGAAGCCAAAGCAGCTTCCGCGCCCTGTGGTGAATGCGACCAAGTTGGCCCCTCCGGCAACCATGCCCGTGACACTCGCCGGATCGAAGCCTGGGGAATCCATGACGACAAAACCTTTCTTATCGACAGGCTTGGCATAGTCGTAGACCGCCTCCAGTGCAGTCGAACCAGCTTTGCTCACCGCGCCGAGAGATTTTTCGGTAATCGTCGTCAGGCCGCCAGCTTTGTTGCCAACGGATGGATTACTGTCGAACTCCTC
>PKCQ01000406.1 GCA_002862265.1 Planctomycetaceae bacterium
ATGAGCCTGCAGGAAGCTGTACGCGAGATCTCTGCACAAACGGACAATGAAATCGAGCTGCAGGGAGAGGATGCACTTCAAGGCATTGATGTAGCTACCGATTTTAAAGACTTGCCGTTCTGGGAGGCTGTTGATTCGATTGTTTCTCAGGCAAATTTGCGGCTGAACACTTTTGGGACCACCAATTCCGCCTTGGTTCTGGGACCTGGAGGGGCAGCTGCAGATGACAGGCCTCCTACTTACGCGACGGGGCCTTTTCGGGTTGAGCCGACTTTCTTGCAGGCGACTCGGCAATTCAATTCTGAGCTTGCAGGCCAGCTGCAAGTTTCCCTGCTCTTTAGTTGGGAACCTCGAATGAAACCGGTTTACTTGCAGATTCCGATGCAAAGAATTGAGTGTGAGACGGCTGGCGGTGAAGCGGTGAGCGCGGTGAACCCTGGAGCCGCGCCTGAGATTCCATTGAACTTTGGAGGTTGCACAACACAGATTGATTTGCAAGTTAGCTTGCCAGATCGCAAGGACACTGCGTTGAAGAAGCTGGCTGGCGAGCTTGTGATTGCTGTACCCGGAGAAAGTCATGCTTACGAGTTCAAGAATTTCGCTAATGGCGCGAGGCAAACCCAGAAGTTTGGAGACGTTTCGGTGATTCTTGAGGGAGCACGGCGAAATGGAAAAGTCTACGAGATGCGAGTCCGTATCGAATTTGGCAATGCGCAAGGTGCACTGGATTCCTTCCGCGGTTTCATTCTTTCCAACCAAGCGTACATGCGAGACAAGCAAGATAAGCGCTACGAGAACATTGGGCTGAATACGTATGGCGTGGGTAACAATGCCGTCGGTATTGCCTACTTGTTTCAAGTGAATGGTGACCCGAAAGATTTCCGGTTCATTTATGAGTCGCCTTCATCGGTGACCAAGCAGACTGTGAGCTTTGAGCTAGCAGATATCCCGTTGCCTTAGCTTCCTTACTCAATATTTGACGTGTGGAGTAGTTTAATGCACAAGTGTATTGCGTTTTACTTTCTCTTTTTTTCGTGTGCTGTGGCGAATTGTCAGGAGGAGGAGTCGGACGAGTCGCCAGTTTTGGCAATGATTGGGACGGAGGCTATCACGCAAGCGGAAGTAGATTTTCATTTGTCGCGCCCCGCTGGTAGTCTAAAGCTCAGTCGAGCTGCGCTTGAGAATACTTTGCTGTTGATGGCTCAGCAGCGACAGGCTCTGCAGACTCTAAGAAAGTCTGGCAGGGCGGCTGACAAAGCAGAGCTTTATCGCTGGCTGGAGGAAAAATATCCGCCGGATGACAAGTCGGAAGGCGAATCGTTAACGGCTGAACAGATTCTAGCTTTTATTGCAAAAGGCCAAGGGGTTTCACCGAAAAATGCTCGTGAGCAGATCGCTTTTCGTCTTTCGTGGAAGCGTTATCTGAGCGTGCACTTAAACCGGAAAAACCTGGCTAGGCATTTCGGCAATCAAACGAAGCGATTTGATGGTACGGAGTTTCGAATACGCATGATTTCGCTTCCAGCACCGGCAGGAGTTTGTACGAGTCGAGACAAAGCTGTGGCGCAGCTTGAAAAAGACTTAGCTGTCGTCGCAGAAATCGATGGCGAGCAAGAGCTGCCGAAGAAGTCATTGAGAGACGGCGTAGAAGTCATGCAATCCCGTTGGGTGCGTGGAATGGGCGACTTGGACAACCGCATTGTCGACGCCATGCTGAATCTAGAGGAAGGAAGCTGGAGTCCCATTTTTCATACCGCGACCGGCGTTCATGCGTTAAATCTCTTGGAAGTTGAAGAAGGCGACAAAGAGCTATCGCAGGTCGAGGATGTGGTACGAGTGCACATGTTGAGCTTTTTACTCGAAGGCCTCGCAAGGCAGAGTGCGAAAGAGTTGCCGTTGAAGCGGTTGTCTGTCGGCGGTTGACGGGAGGTGCGTATGCGGGTTGTCCGAGGAAACGAGCGGGATTTCGAAGCAGCTTCACACGAAGATCCCAGTGATCCAGGCGTGCTTAAGAAGGTTCTGGCAAGCAAGGCTGATCTGAATCCCGGACGCATGCAGATGCTGAATTGGTCGCTATTGAAAGTCGGTAAATCATTTCGGCGGCACTATCACGAAGACATGCAGGAAGTCTTTGTAATCCTTGCGGGCCAAGCCAGAATGCACATCGAAGAAGCCGATCACACCGCCATTGTTGTAGACCTTCGGGCGGGTGACGCAATTCTTGTCGAGCCTCATATCCCCGGTATGGAAAACACTGGAGACGAGGATGTCACCTACCTAGTGTTCGGCTTGTCTTCTGAGATGGAAGGTCAAACAGTAGTAGTCGGCTAGCTTTGGCGATGCGGACTGGTTGGTCGACTGCCTGCGAGAGGCATACCAGAATATCGCGTTCTACGGGCGCCAACGGGAAGTAACGGACGCCTCGGATGTGTTAGGTGGACAGGTGCTTCAATTTGTAATTTCAGAGGCCCATAACAGTGATTGAATTCATCAATGAAGTCTTGTGTCTCGTCTTCCGGCAGGCAGATTGCACCTACAACTACGCGATTTTGCCGAATGGTGGCGTCTAAAGGATTTCGCTGATAGCTAGAAGTCATGGTGTCGCCTGAGGATAAAAAGAAAGCACAATCGAAAAGTGTAACAGTTTGTGGTAAACCAACACAGGACGACTCTCTACAAAATGAATAGAGGCATCCTTGACCACTTCAGCTCCCTCGAGTCATCTAGAGTCTGAGCAAGCGTTGCCTGTCATACTTCGGGTGCCAGCGAGGGAGTTGTTGCGGCGCTCATTGCGGCGAGTAGCCTGCTAAGTTTTTGCTCGCAAACTGCACTTCTTCGATTTGCACCACAGACTGCGCCGCGTACACCAACAGCTTCGACGGGCAGTCGTGAAAGCTTGATGACTTGTTTTTCCTTCAAACTTCCTGCAAGGAGCAAGTGGCAATCGGCATCGTCAGCGCGCTCAATCCAGCGTTGAATCAGCGATTGATCTGCGTGGTCGAGCAGGCTTTGACCATTTTTCTGAAAGGTGTCGACCAGTATGAAGCGCTCGTGCTTACTGTGTTGAGGCAGATTGCCTGCCAGCTGGATGACTTCTTCTGGTTCGGGCGCCGAACAATTTTGCCAGTCTGCGTAAATCACTGGGACGAGTCTGGCTGAGTTGCTTTGCTTAGGGATTGAGATATCCCGCGCGAGTTGTGTTAGCTTTTCTTGCCAGACCTCGGATTTGCCCATCTCCGAGAGGCCGACTTTTAGAATCGGGAACAGCTCAGCAAGTTTCGTGGCAGATTTGAAATCCAATTCGACCAATTCGCCGAGCGCTGCGCTTCGCGAAGCATGGTCGCCGAGCACTCTGATCACTGCATGGGCTGTTTCTAAGTCGGGGGCTCCCAAAGCTCCTCCGTCGGGTTCTTTTAAATCGATCCAGTCTACACCTAACCGCAAAGCTATTTTCGCTTCGTCAGCGTCCCGCACGCTTACCAATAGTTTTGCTAATGCTGGGTTCTCGCAGTCCAAAATTTTGCCTTTAATCACATGCCTGGAGGAGCATAGAATGTCGCCCTTACTTGTTAATCCGCGTTAGTGCGAGTTTAATGGATCTGCAGCTCTACTGGCAGTCGCCATCTTGATTGGATGAGTTTCCTTTGTCGTTTTTGCTGGCTCATTTGAATCTAGAATCGGTCGTAATCCGAGTTTCAGCCTTTGGCGGAGCAGATTTTGGAATATACGCAAGTCAATCAGGATGATCAGCTCGGCGAGATGATCGACGTCATCGCCAAATCCGATTTGGTGGGCTTCGACACGGAGTTTGTAGCGGAGGAC
>PKCQ01000221.1 GCA_002862265.1 Planctomycetaceae bacterium
GGAGCGAGATGTCGAGGGCGAGCAAGTTCGCCAGCTCTTCGATTTAGAGGATCCTCAGGCTCGAGCAGAACTAGCCAGCCTGGTGGCCGAGCATTCTGATCTTCAGATTCACTCGCTTGACTTCAGGTTTCAAGACGTGTTTCGCAAGCTGACTGGGGAGAGTTACAAATGAAGTTGCGGCCCTACGTTATCCTTGCTCTCGCACGGAAAGATTTGGCGCGCCTGATTCGGAATGGACCCGCGCTAATGCTACTCGGTCTGTTTGTCATCGTGGCTATCTTGCTCGCATCCAGTGGCCTCGTGGAAGAAACGCCGCAACCGCAAGCCTCGCAGCAGGGCGGGCAAGCCGCGTTAAAGGAAACTCGTGAAGCAGCTTGGATCGTCTATCCGCAAGACGACGACGAAGCCTGGATAAACCTTCTCAAGCGGCGAGCACCGAAGGAACTCGGGATTCGGTTCGTAGAGCGAGAGAAAATCACCAAAGAGGACATTCCACCGGACCTGTGTGTGATTCAGATTCGCAAGCCTGCCTACTTCAAGGACAGGAAGCAGATGCGACGGCTGATTCAATATCGCCACCCTGGTTCGGATCCGAATGTGCTTTGGCCGGTATCGCGTTGGTTTCTCTCGGTCTCCTTGGAGCACTTCGGCAAGATGCCCCAGTTCTTCGAAACGATCGAGTCGGTCAAGCTGCCTGCCCAAGCAGGAGGCTCGCGAGCGGCATTGGAGAATGTATCCGTAGCCGACATGCTCAAGATCTCGCTAATTGGAACGGTACTTCTTACATCGATACAGTTCTTCGCAGCCTGCGGACTGCTTGTTTCACTGGCAGCTCAAGAACGTGAAAAAGGCTCGCTGCGCGCGTTGTTGCTTACACCAGCGACTTACTTCGAGTTTGTTGCATCCAAAGCTGTGGTCCATGGTGGGTTGGCTATTGGGACTTCAGCACTCGTTGTCTTGGCGATAAACGTAAGTGTCCTCGCGTCGTTGCTTTTCTGGATGACTATTTTCCTAGCCACGATGGGGTACTTCGCCTTGGGGCTGCTAATTACTTCCTTTGCCAAGAACCAAACTGCACCGAACTTGCTCTCGTTTGCGTACCTGCTTGCCATCGGAACTCTGAACTTGCTGTCAATGCGCTTCGAGGCGTTTCAGTTGCTCAGTGCATTGACCTTTGAGCGCTATGGTCTCGTATTTACCTACCTAAGTTTGAACTCCGGGGGTGTGGGGCTGGAGGCTAGTTTGGGAGTAATGCGGCTTCCCGGTTTTCTGATGATGGCTATCTTGTGTCTGGGTCTCTTCCTTGGTGCTGCTGTAATTGGAGCGAGACGACTGCGTGTTTAGATCGGGCAGCAAGGTCCGAAGTGATCTGCTATTGCCGGGACAAGATACTACGAGCGGCGTTAGTATCAGCTGGCTGTGAGACAATTCGCACTTTTTCAGCGTACGAAGGTGCTGCTCGTCGCTTCTAGAAAAACGAATCGCTTGACAAACTATCGGGTCTGATTCATCGTAAGAATCCGCATCGCTTCTCTGTCAAAACACCAAAGTTTAAACTACATGGCACTCCTGACCCGACAATTCCTCGTCTGCACGCTGAGCATTGTGCTCTCGGCTGGTCAGATACCTGCGTGGATTCACGTGGCGGAATGTCATGGGGTCAGCTCTCCGGAAGCGAATGTTGTTTCGCCATGTTCTCATGGCTGCCAGCATCATCAGTCGTCCGAGCCAGAATCTACGGACACCAAGGACTCGGGTGATCCGATCGAGCATGATTCAGATTCTTGCACGATCTGTCAGTCTCTTGCGCTGACGCCTGATCAACCGCCGGAACTCGAGTTCGAAGCCTTGGCACAGCCTCTGATTGAAAACGCAAGCGTCCTCAGTTGTGAGGTGCATTGCTTTGAATCCCTCTCTATCCCTCAACCTCGAGGACCACCAAGGTAGCTTTCCTAAGCTCTGCCGAGCTGTTGCAATACTTGGTTCAAGAATTTGCTAAGTGGTTACGCATCTGCCCAACATGCCCTGCCGTGTGCGGTGCAGTTGGTCGATGGTCCGACCAAACCCGATCGGCCGTATCGCCGCGGTTTGGGCACCTTTGTTTTGCGTGATCTCATTGAGAAAACGCTCTCTGAACTCACGTGGATGAGCGATTTGATACACGGCTGGAAGGATTCCAGTTGGGTGAAATTCTCGAAGGCAAGCTGTGATGCAAATGGGCCAGCCCTTGGTCAAGTAGTGTCCAGGAATATCCTGACTGCTTTCGACTTCGCACGGTTTGCAAGCCGTTGCCGCGCGGAGTAATGGTCAGGCGGCTAAAACATTTTCTATTCGTTTTTTCCATAAGGGAAACAAAATGCGTAAGTTGCTTCGCAACAAAAAGGGACAAGGTCTCGTTGAGTACGGAATTCTTGTCGGTGGTGTAGCTCTGGTTGCTTTGGCGGCCGTTTCTATTCTGGGGCACAAAACAACGGACCTGCTCGGTGTTGTAGCTACCGTTCTTCCAGGTGCTCACGCCGAGGATGCTGCCCCCATGACGAGCGCTCAGATCGTTGCGACTACCGTCGGCACTGATGGCGGTATCGTCTTGGATACCTCTGCACCTGGTGACATGGCTGCAAACTTGGGTATCTCCGATTTTGACGGCATTATCATCCACCTTGATGACTAATCCACGAGCTTTCTCATTAGACCCGAACCCGTATTCGGACTGTCCGGTGCGGGTTTTTGTATTATGTAATTTACGTGTGGAAAGTGAGAAGTTAATTTTATCATTGATCTTTTTCCAGTCATCATTTGCGGTATGGCAGTCGCATGGGATCTTCGAACACGAGAGATACCGGATGCTCTTTCGGTGATACTATTGGCTGGGGCTCTAATAGTCGCAGTGGTTGGTGATTGGAATAGCTGGTGGCGTCACGCGCTCGGAGGCGTGGTGGGATTGCTGGCTGCGGCTTTAGTAAGCCAGGGGGATCGATTTGGCGGAGGCGATGTGAAGTTATTTGCGAGCCTTTGTGCCTGGTTTGGGATCTTCTCGGTTGTGCCGTTGGCCTTGTGGATTGCGATTGCCGGTCTGCCTTTGTCGGTCATAGCGGCGCTACGAAAGCAGGAAGACTTAGCCTACGCTCCAGCAATCTTTATCGGTGTATGCGTGCATGTCTTGTACCCCGATCTTTTCCTTCGAATTGCAGGCCTTTAAGTGCAACTCGATTGCATCTGAACTATAATTGTAGCTAGTTTTTCCTGCACTTTCAGCGACAACCATAGCTTTCTTCGGTCTAAAAAAACTCACTATTGCAATGGCTCGACAACGGCGACAAGCGAAACTTTCTTCTTCTTTTCCTCTTGCCTTAATCGGTCTGACGTCATTGGGCTTGGTGGCTTTTCTTGCTCTCGGTATCGCCTGGATGGTTGGTGCCTTTGATGAGGCAGAGCCCGAACCCATTGACCGTACCGGTCAGCTCGCTTACCCAGCCCTTGCAGTGGACGTGAAAGCTTATGAAAAACTGGATGGTGAGCACTTTATCAACGCTCGGACGCAACAGCTCGAAATTGCTTGGGCATCTGATTCTCTGGCTGAATCAGGTGTCGTGTCAAGAAGTATGAAGGACCTCATTGGTCGTGTCATGGGTCGCGAAGCAAAAGCAGGGCAAATTCTGTCTAAGTACGATTTACTCGACAAAGGGACTCGTCCTGGTCTGGTTGCTGGCATTCCAGTCGGCAAGTTTGCACTGTCCATTCCCGCTGATGGAGTACCTAGCTTGGAACAGCTTCGCCGGGGCGATCGATTTGATTTACTAGTTTCCCTTCCGATGAGT
>PKCQ01000415.1 GCA_002862265.1 Planctomycetaceae bacterium
TTGCTGTTGCTTCAAGTCCAAGCTTTGATGGATGCTCTGAGAACATCCACACCGTAGCTGGTGAAACCGAGAGACATGGGACATGCGAAAGATAAAGATGATGACGACAAGGACGCAGACGACGAGCAAAAGCTTGCCTCCCTGCGAATGTCCAATGTATTGCGCACCGTGAGCGGCCTCTGGCAGCGAAGCCCCACAGCTTGGACCCTCGGACACGAGAACATGGTGAACTCCAGGTTGGATGTGTGTCAACTGAAGAAGGGTGCCTTTCAACGACGACGTGAAAGTTTCTGTGACAGGCGTAGGTGCCGCTGCAACCACGACACAAGAGACCAAGATAGATTCAACGCCCAAGGCTGGTGAGCTAACGCAAATCGATGAATCCGAGGTGGCTCCTCCGAGCGCAGTTGCGGAAGTTCCGCCGCAATTCGGATTCGAATCGTTCGGCACTGGCAACTCGGATACTGACTCAAGCGGAGAAACGCTCCGTGCCGGCAAGAGCCACGCCGTTTGGAGTGCAATGCTGGTGCCTGCATCGGTGAAAGCCGGAGCAACGGCCGTTATCGAACTGAAAGCTATCAATGATCCTGGATACCACGTCTATGACTTTCGTGGGGACGATGAGATCAACCTTCGAACAGTCATCATTGCGAACGAAAAGTCTGGACTTAAGGTGGGCACTCCCGTAACGAGCGCACATCTCGAAGACGCTGGGCTCGGCGCGAAGTATCACGACGGAGAGGTGGTCTGGCAGATTCCAGTCCAAGTACCGGAAGGAACAAAAAACGGTGATTATCCGTTGGAGCTGCTAGTTCGTTTTAACACCTGCAACGCAAGTAGTTGTGACCCTCCACAAACGATTTCCGCCAGAGGAGCCTTGAAAGTTGGTGACGCTGCGGAAACCGCAGTAGCGATGACGCTCAGTACGGCGGACAAAAACGCAGCTGAAGACTCGCCAATTCTCGCAACCAGTTTTGATGCTGGTGTAGCATTACCTGCGGGTACCATTGTGCGATCAGGAACCACAGCTCCTGATTCCGCTGTCGATCTTGCTGCTTATGAGGACGCGGAAGCGGAAAGCGAAGATGATGAGTATTCGTTCGCTTTTACCCTTGCCGTTGCTTTAGTTGCTGGTTTCATCCTGAATTTCATGCCCTGCGTACTTCCCGTACTGGGACTCAAGGTCATGAGTTTCGCCAATCAAGCTGGAAACAGTCACGCACGTGTGGTTGGACTGAATCTCGCATATGTCGCTGGCATCCTTGCAGTGTTCCTAGTGCTAGCTGGACTGACGATTGGTGCCCAACAGATTACAGGTAGCGCCTTCGGTTGGGGCCAACAATTCACCTATCTATGGTTCAAGGTTTTCCTCGCCTGCTTGATGTTTGCAATGGCTTTGAGCTTCGTAGGCGTTTGGGAGATTCCGATCCCTGGTTTTGCAACATCGAATAAGTCCTCCGAATTGATGGAGAAGGATGGAATGCTTGGAGCGTTTTTCAAAGGCGGCCTAACCACCGTTTTGGCAACGCCTTGCTCAGGTCCGCTGCTGGGTTGGGCTCTTGGAGCAAGCCTGACATTTAGCAGTACTCAGGTGCTACTTATGTATCTAACGATTGGCCTTGGGCTTTCCTCACCATTTCTCGTTCTTTGCTTCTATCCTAAGTTTGTCGAACAGTTGCCGAAACCTGGAGCTTGGATGGATACGCTAAAGCAAGTGCTGGCGTTTCCCTTGTTACTAACTGCTGTCTTCTTCGTCCAAACCATTGAAGCGGATTGGCGTATTGCAACGCTTACAATGCTCATCTTTGTTTGGTTTGGCTGCTGGCTGATCGGCAAGGTTCCCGTTTACGAATCAGCTGACAAACGATTGAAGGCGTGGTCGAGTGCCATTGTGGCAATAGCATTGGGTGGAGTTATTGGATTTGGATTTATGGGCCCAAGCGACTCCGAGCTAGATTGGGTGCCTTACGACGAGGCCCAACTAAAACGTTTCCGCGCTGAAGGAAAAACGGTCATGCTCGACTTCACCGCTAATTGGTGTCTGAATTGCAAGTACAACACTCGCTACGCAATCGAAGTGCAGAATGTCGTCAGCAAGGTGGAGGAAAACAATGTTGTTACCATGCTGGCCGATTGGACTAGTCGGGATGAAGCTATTGGCGACAAACTGAAGGAGCTCAAAAGTAACTCAATTCCGTTAATGGCAATCTACCCTCCGGGCAGTGATAGCAAACCGATCATCCTGCGTGATATTCTTAGCGAAAGCACTGTCCTAAAGGCCCTGGAGCAGGCAGGTCCCAGTGTCGGCCCCGAGCGACTGACCAGCGCTCCCATCAGTCCCTAGTGGCACCGTTCATGCATGGCCGTGTCAAGCAGAATCTGTCGCTTGAGGTCTCTGCCCCCGCTATCCTGACGCTGGAACCGAGTTTCAGCATTGGGGCGGAGGAACCATGTTTTCAAGACACTGTTCTGTAGCTTTTCAAATGAATTAGCCTCGACGAAGAGCAGCATCAAGACTGGCTCTTGCGGTGCTTTCTCTTGCTCTGGCATTTTGGCTTTCCATTTATACGCAGTATATCGTCGCACAAGATAGCCCCCGGACGATAGGCCTGCGGTAAGGCGATACGAGACGCTTCTCCCAATTCCACAGCAGGCTAAGGCTACAATAGATAAAACTCTAAAACATCTGTTGTCGGGGCAACTTCCGGCGGGGGTTTTCCTGGTTTCTTTCCAATCGCTGAAACATCCGTGGCTGGACTGGCACTTCTACGAGGCCACGATCAATAGCCACAGGACGCCCACCAGAAGGGCTTTGAGGCTTGCCGGAAATACCTATCACTCAATCAGAGAGACTATGGACTCTTAGCTGGCCGGAGTTCCATGGTCTAAGAGCACGCCTAAGCTCTGCAGTTTCTTGCGTTAGCCGAATTAGAGCACCCGTGGAGTCGGACGCTCGAGACGTTGCGACGTGGGGTCGATTGCGTTGTTGAATCACAAAATGAGAAGGGCAGTCGGCGGTACAGGCTGGAGTCACTTGACGCCGATACTTCCATTACTTCCTGCATAGCTTTGGGCCTCCTAGCCGCAAAAAATGCAGGTCTGAAAGTCCCTGCAGAATCCTTTCGAAAGAACATTATTATGCTTCGGATCTGCCAACCAGAGGACAGCTCGTTTACTTAGATTGTTCCGGCAAGCGGCAAAGGAGAATTGCTACGTTCTGCTCCTGCAATGGCAGTACTCATAGCCTTGCACGAAAGGGACCTGGTCAAGCAAGGCGACCTAACCGCCGAAAAATAATACGTGCGCAATACTGCCCTAGCAAAATTGAACGAGCGGGTGATTCTGCTATGTCGAGTGCTATCGACGCATACGGCTGCGAAACGGCGCTTCAGAATCGTTTGAACTTTGGTACGGGAAGACCAGCAAATCGCTCATCGCAAAACAGTCGCCGAATGGAACCTGGCCAAGGAGCTCTGGCTGCTCCAATCTACACCACCGCATCGGTTCGGTTAGTCTTGCTCACTCCTCACCGAGTCGCCCTTTAGCAAGACGAGAACCTGCTTCCTGTCTAAACTTGCTTAGTATCCTCCTACGTCGTCTAGTAAAGACCGAAGTTGGCAGCCGGTGCTGGAGCAAACGAAAGTACTGCTGTCTTTATAAAGCCCTTCCCAGATAGGCGGTCGAGAATAAAAAACTACCGATCCGATTGGCATATTGATATCGGTAGAAGCACACAGATATCCAGCCCCGCGCTTTTCCTTTCCTTTTGCGAAGATGATAAAAAACCAGACCAGCGACAACGCTAGAACATCA
>PKCQ01000413.1 GCA_002862265.1 Planctomycetaceae bacterium
GAGAGCCGTCGCCGAGGCGCTTGCCGTTGCCCACTGCGATAACCTCCGCTTCGAGCGGCACCGTCGGCTGTCGTTTCAGAGTCAACTCAATCATGTATGGTCGCGAGTCAGAGTGCGGAGGCTGGGAGACGTGGCATCCTAGCAAGTATTCCTCAATGAAGTTGCTGCCTGCCAATACGCAATTTGTCAGGGCAGCATGAATACGAATCAATAGCCTAAGAAATGATGTCATGGACAACTTCGCCATGAACATCCGTCAGTCGGAAATATCGACCTTGGAAACGATAGGTCAGTCGCTTGTGGTCGATACCGAGTAAATGAAACAGAGTAGCTTGTAAGTCGTGAACGTGAACTTTGTCTTCCACCGCATTGAAGGCTAATTCATCGGATGCGCCGTAGGTGATTCCCTGCTTCACTCCACCACCCGCCATCCAGATTGTGAAAGCATAAGGGTGATGGTCGCGTCCCCACCGAGGCCGATTGTCTAGTTTTCCTTGAATGAACGGCGTTCGCCCGAATTCCCCGCCCCAAATGACGAGCGTGTCGTCGAGCATGCCTCGCATTTTCAAGTCCTGCACCAACGCGGCACTCGGCTGATCTGTGTCGCGGCACTGATTGTAGAGCTCAGTCGTTAAGCTATTGTGCTGATCCCAACCCGCGTGCATACATTGCACAAAGGGAACTCCGCGTTCGGCCAGCCGACGAGCCATCAAGCAGTTGTAAGCGAATGAACCAGGTTCCTGAACTCCGGGGCCATACATATCCAAGACGTGCTGCGGCTCGTCACTGAAGTCCGTTAGTTCTGGTACAGACGTTTGCATTTGATACGCCATCTCATACTGGGCTATTCGAGTCTGAATCTCGGGATCGCCTGCCTGCTGAAACTTGATTTCATTCAAGGCAGCAAGATCATCGAGCATACTTCGCCTCAGTTCACGAGGCATGCCCTCCGGATTATTGAGGTACAAGACGGGATTGCGACTACCTCGAAACTTGGTCCCTTGGAAGCGACTAGGTAGAAAGCCAGAGCCCCAATAGAAGTCGTAGAAGATTTGGCCGCAAGACGTTCCTTTGCTGACTGAGGTCATCACTACGAATCCCGGCAAATCCTCGACAGGTGAGCCAAGACCGTAGTTCAACCAAGCTCCCATTGTGGGACGGCCCGGAATTTCCGCACCGCTTAGCAAGAAGGAGATCGCCGGCGCGTGATTCACAGCCTCAGTCTGCATGCTCTTAATAAAGCAAATATCATCCACGATACCGGCGGTATAGGGCATGAAAGCACTGACCCATGCGCCTGATTGTCCGTGCTGCGAGAACGGCTCAACCGGTGCAAGCATCAGCTTGCCATTTGCTTGGCCAGTCATCGTGCTAAACCGCTTCCCACCGATGTACGAGTCTGGGATCGGCTGTCCATGCAACTTGGGAATCGCCGGCTTATAGTCGAATAAATCGACGTGAGTCGGTGCACCATTTTGAAACAGATAGATCACCCGTTTCGCCTTGGGGGCGAAATGAGGTAGTCCGGGTAGTGCACCTTGGTCGCCGGCAGAGAGTTGAGACGAAGCCTTGCCGCCCTCCGCGCGGCTTTCCTTTCCTAATAGCGCCGCCAGCGCAGCCCCACCGATGCCGGTGGCGGACTTGCCAAAGAAGTAACGGCGATTGATCCCAAGTTGCCGCTCTGTAATGGGACTTGGAGCAGATTGATTTAAGACGTCCCAAGAAGGAGTTTCTACTTTGCTTTTGCTCATCCTCCCTACTCCTTGCTTAGCGTCTCGTCGAGGTTCAAAACGTTCAAGCAAACATTCGCCCAGGCGGCCAGCAGTAAACGATGAGGCACATCGGGACTTTCTTGCGCTGCTCGACCTCGCTTGCCAAGCAGTGCGTCGACTTCCACTGGCTGCTGCGAGTAGAACTCGGTCGCTCGCTGTAGGCTTCGTTTCCAAATCGCGAGTTCGCGTTGCGAAAGCTCGCGGCAAAGTACGCGTTTCGCCATCCACTGCAATCGCCCCGCATCATTGTCCGCCGCGACTATGCATGCCCGAGCAAGTTCCTTAGCGGACTCCACATAGCTAAATTCATTCAGGGTAGTTAGAGCGTGCATCGGTGTGTTCGTCCGAATCGGTTTAACCTCACACACTTGACGTTTGCCGCTGTCGAAGAACATCGTCGGACCCACGATTCGACGCCAGTAGGTGTACAAACTGCGGCGATAAAGTTCTTTTTCATCGCCAACCTTGTAAGACTTCTTTCCGAAGGTCGCCTCTTTCCAAATCCCTTCGGGCTGATAAGGAAACACCGAAGGACCACCCCGCGTTTGATCTAGCAAGCCAGACACATCTAAAGCTTGATCGTGAAGCATCCAGGAAGGCAAGCGGTAACGTGGCCCCCGAGCGAAGAAGCGATTTTCGGGATCCATTTCTAAGTCTTCTTTACTTCCGATCCTGGAACTGCGCTGATAGGCATCGCTGGTAACGATTAGGGTGAGAAGATGTTTAACATCCCAACCAGATTCGATGAATTCGATGGCCAGCCAATCGAGCAATTCTTTGTTTTTTGGGTATTCACTTTGCACACCGAAGTCTTCTGTCGTCTTGACAAGTCCAATTCCGAAAAGCATCTGCCAAAAGCGATTGACGGTTACGCGAGCTGTCAATGGATTGTCGCGGTGTACCAGCCAGCGAGCCAAGTCAATACGTTTCCCGCTGTGCTCTTTCGAGAGTGGCGGCAGAAATCCTGGAGTGGCCGCCTGCACTTCGTCTTGTGGCTGGTTATACAGCCCTCGGTTCAGAATGAATGTCTTCCTCTGCTCTCCTCGGTCCCGCAAGACCATAACTTTAGGATACGCCTTCCGCTGGCCATCCAATCTCTTCTGGTGCTCGGCGACTTGCTTTTTAAGCTGCGTCAGAGTTTGGTCCATGGCATGATACGCGTCGGTGATCTGCTTCTTCTGCTCGGCGTTGCGTTTCTCTTGAGGAATAGCTAGAGCTTCTTGCAATCCACTCCACGTATCCTCCAGCGGCGGAGATTCCTTGCTGCTCAGCCCGAGACGAAAATGCCCAAGATTGTGTGCCGCATGCACCGAGTTAAATTTCAGTTGCACGCGTAACGTTGTACCGTGCTCGACTTCAATCGGCTTAGCGAACTCAAAAACGGCGGCGTGATCGCGATCGATGTTCTTGCCATTCCATACTGCCCAGCCAGTCCCAGGATTGGAATCGAAACTGGCTTCTATCTTCAACGAGCCCTGCTCAAAAGTAGCGTTGGCACGAACGATCTTTAGCTCGTTTGTAATACCTGCTTTGTCAATTGTTTGAAGTGCAAAGTCCGTCAAGACAAAGTTACCGCTGTTGGAGCGAGCAAGTCCTCCCCCAGTCATCGATGGATGCCTAATGGCATCGAGTCGAATCGCCGTAACCCTCTGAGCATCAAGTTCGTACTCGAGTTCGTATGCATCGTTGTCCGGGTTTCCACCGCTGGTGAGCAAGTTCCCGTTGTCTAGCAACTCTAGTTGCTGAGCGTTGGACTGTTCCTTCGCGCGAAATGCAACCGGAACAATCGCTTTCCAGTAGCGTGTCTCTCTGAAAGCCCGCTGTAGCTCTTCCCATTTTGGCTGATTAATCGCGAGCTTTTTCTCTTGTTCTTTAAGCTTCTCCCTCGCTTTGTTGATGGCTGCAAGCAGCTCTTTTTCCTGCTGAGCTTGATGTGGGCTCGCGACCGAAAGGACAGGTGCAGTTTGCGGATCGCCACCGCCGCCATTGACATCAACGCCAACAACGCAAACAACGAGAACACAATCACCAACAACAACA
>PKCQ01000565.1 GCA_002862265.1 Planctomycetaceae bacterium
AAGGTATTTTTGGGAAATCCTACCCTTGAACAATTTCAAGGAAAAATGTAAGCACAGCAAAGAAGAACCAAGAAAAACGCTGCTGATCAACATACCTAGCACTAGCCGGTTGACCGATGGTCCCAATCCGCGATGCGCTAGATGCACATCCAATCGACCTTCCTGGATCAACTGCATCACACCAGTAATCTGACTGGGTAGCGTCTCAACCAAGCTTTCCATTTCCAAGTAGATTCGCCGCAAGCGTTTGGCCTGTCGTCTCGGCGACATACTCTTCAGCCACATCTTGCGAAAGAGGGGCGTCATGACTTCCAGCAAGCTGAACTGTGGCGAGAGTTCGTGCAGCGTTCCTTCCAAGTTAATCATCATTTTAATTAACAAGGATGTTTGTGGCGGCAGCGAGATCTGATGACGATGCATGATGTCCGTCACATCTCTTAACGCACCACTCAAATCGAAACTCTCTAACGGCTGGGAGCCATAAGTAGCCACAAGATCCGCGACGTCGATCGATAAAATACTTTCGTCCAAGCGAGGCGGAGTCTTTCCGACTCGTTTAATCAGGGTCGTCAGTAGCGATGCATCACGAGATGCGACGGCAAGCAACATTTCTTGGATGGCTTCGCGTAATCGATCGTCAATTCGCCCCACCATGCCAAAATCAAGCAAGCCCAGCTGATCACCGCCAACCACCAACACATTGCCTGGATGTGGATCTGCATGGTACACGCCCTGCATAAAGATCATCTCAACGTAAACTTCAGCAGCGAGCTTCGCCAGCCGTTGTCGAGATTCCTCTGAAGAATCTGTCTCAACTTCGTCTTCTGCTAGGCTGCGAACCGAAACACCATCAATCCGCTCCATCGTCAAAACGCGCGAGCTGGAGCGTTCCGGATAAGGCTCAGGGACAATCAAACCTGGAAGGTGTTCGAAAAGCCGACGGAACAACTGTAGGTTGTTCAGCTCGCGGTTGAAATCCAACTCTCGGCGCAAAGAACGAGAAAGTTGCTCCACCAAAACCGTTGGCTTCCAAACCTCAAGCTCCGGGATGTGCGAAGCCAACATGGCGAGACCAGCCATGACTTCCAAATCTTCGTTGACTGTGTCCTGAATTCCAGTGTGCTGAACTTTCACAACAACACGCGTACCATCCTTCAATTTTGCCGGATGGACCTGCCCGATCGATGCTGAAGCGATGGCGGCTTCGCTGAATTCAGCAAATACTTCTTCGACGGGCGAGCCGAGTTCCTTCTCGACGATTTCCCTTACGCTCTCTGGCGGATCCGCGGGAACATCTGATTGCAGCGAAGCCAATTCATCAGCCAGTTCCGGCCCAATCAGATCGGGACGCATGCTGAGCACTTGGCCAAGTTTGATGAATGTAGGTCCCAGGTTGGTCAGGGCCAGGCGGATTCGCTTTTCTCGAGAGTAGCTAGCTAGCGGCACGCCTTGATCGTCTTTGATCCAGTCACGGATAAAGTCGAATTTGAGCTGACTCAGCCAATCCGCTAGTCCATATCGACGAAGAATCGCAATGATCTCCTGCCAACGACGCAGATTGCGATAGAGCTGAGGTATGGAGCTGATTTTCATTTTAGATGCGTGCGGCGCGTCATCAGGAGAAGCAGGAGACAGAAACAGGTTCTCGATGCATGCATTGACCTAGGATAGTCAACAATGACCGCGTGTTTACCCTGAGCGCAAGTTTCCCACGCCAGCTATGCTGGCGAAAGGGGGCGAAAAGGGGGCGATATCAAGGATTGCTCAGAAGCGACACTGCCCCGTGTTCCGTGACGCCTACCACGACTCGATCAGAGCCTACTGAACTGCTGCCGGTGCAACCATGCGACTATTGTTTCTTTTGATCTCGCAATCCAAGGTGATCAAGCCACTTCCGAGTTCGACCGCCTGTTTTCGATTCAGCTTCTGGTTTCGCCTGACTTTGTTTGCTCTCTAGCTGCGTGCGTTCACGTGCAAGCCTAGCGCGTTCTGCTGAAAGATCGATTTCAGCTTGGCGGATCTTGTCCTGCCACTCCGCTTGTATCTTCTGCAATTTCTCGCGTTCTTGCTGAATTGCTTCATCCAACTCTACTGGATTCGGAGCTTCAGCCTGCTTCGACTGAAGTCGCTGTTGCAGTTCTTGGATGACTTTGTCCTTCGTTTCCAGGGCCTGTTCCGTCGCAGCGATAATGTCATCGACTTCCATCCTCTGCTCACGCGAATCATCCTCTGCGTCTTCGAACTGTCGCAAGATGAGTCGCTTGCGGTCCTCCCAGCTAAGGTCCTCTGGATTGACGTGCTCGCTCTCTTCCTGGCGCTGCTCATCAATCTCAGCGTTGAGATTTTCATTGGTAGCCTGAAGCGATTCGATCTCATGCCTAGCAGCTTTTAGCAACTCTTTTAGATCTCGAATCCGCTCAGATTCGTTGTCAGATCTCGTTGAACCAGCCGACTCCAGCTGAACCTCAAGTTCAGCCAGCCTATTCTGGAGCTGCTTATTCTCATGTACGATCGCTTCCTTTTCCTCCGCACTTAAATTGTCAGCATAAGCTGCTTCTTGCAAGCCTGCTTTTTCAGACTCAAGTTCATCAACCTGCTTCTTCAATTGATCAAGCTGCGACTCGAGTTCCTCTCTTTCTTCCGAATCCAAAGACTGAGCCCGCACATCATCAGTGGAATTTTGGTCGGCTCGGCTGAGCCGTTCATTCAGATTTTGATTCTCTTGTTCCAAAGCCTCCATCTTCTGTTCGAGCTGCTGCAGTTGTGTTTCCAGAGTTGCTCTCGCGATGGACAGCGAATCATCCGTGGTTTGCTTTGCTCGCTCGTCAACCAGATTTTGGTTCTCACCTTGCAATCGTTCGACGCGTGCGAAAAGCTCAATCTGCTGCTCTTCCAGTTCATCGAACAATTCTGTTTTAGCGCGTAGATCAGTTTCCGCCTGGTCCAGTTTCGCTCGAAGCTCTGCTCTTTGGCTTCGCAACTTCTCGAATTGCTCCACTGCCTCAGCACTCTTACGTTTCCAGGCTTCGAGCTGAGCGCTAAGCTCGCGATTTGCGCCTGCAAGCTCACGCAAGCTAGTATTGCCTTCCAAAACATGATGCTGCAAATCGTTGCAATGCTGCTGCATGCCGACCAAGCGATTGGCGAGTTCCTGTTTCTCACTCTCAAGCTGACATCTTTGAGCCTTCGTATCAGTAAGCGTTGCTTCTAGCTCTGCCTGACGTTTCTGGAGTATCTCACGCTGTTCGCTGCTTGGAGGGGACGAATCTGTTGCACGCTTCTGACTTCCTTCGGAAAGACGCTGAACGAGAGCTTTCAGTTCGAAGAACTCCTCGGTCTGCGTTTGCTGCCAAGCTGCTTGTTGTGCTTGGGCTTCACAAAACTGATCTGCGATTGCGGTGAGTTGATCTTCCTTGTCGACGTTCTCTTCATCGAGCCGCTGAAGCACTTCTTCGGTATGCTGCCAGCGATCAGTCAGCTCGGAGAGCTTGGATTCGAAGCTCCCTTCGACCAAGGTAGTCGAGAGCTTGGCCATCAGGCTCTCAGTAGTAGCCTGAAGCTCTTCTGACTGCTGCTGTGTCGCTTCGCCGATTTGCCCCTGAATTTTTTCCAGGGCAGAATCGAGCGGATTGGTTGCAGCCTCACCGGATGCCTGTTCCACCAAGATGTCGATAGCATCCAGCAGATCGCCCTTTAGCTCAGCGCTAAAACCAGGAATCTTCCGACCTGATATGCGGCTGACTTGATCGCGCAGGGATTCAGCCCAGACACGAAGCTCGTCATTTCCTTCAATTTCTTCA
>PKCQ01000510.1 GCA_002862265.1 Planctomycetaceae bacterium
CTGGGAAGGTGATTCGTCCGGCTTTGCTTTGGAATGATCAACGTACTGTTGCGGAGTGCGAGGAAATTACCACGCGAGCTGGCGGCCGTGAACAGCTAATTCGCATGGTTGCCAATCCTGCGCTGACTGGTTTCACTGCGCCAAAGATTCTATGGCTGCGAAACAAAGAGCCCAAGCGATTTGCGCGACTCAAAACTGTGTTGCTTCCCAAGGATGAGATTCGGCGCAGGCTTACCGGAGAGCTCGCGACGGAGGTCAGTGACGCCAGTGGCATGTTGTTGCTAGATGTCCGAAAACGTAAATGGTCGAAGGAGTTACTTTCCAAGCTGGAGCTTGATACGGACTTGCTCGGCACTGTGTACGAGTCGGATGAAGTTACAGGAAAACTGCGGCCAGAGATTGCGGAAAAGCTTGGTTTAACGACGGACTGTGTTGTCGTCGGTGGTGCTGGGGACTGTGCTGCGGGTGCCGTCGGTAATGGCATCGTGAAGAAGGGAATTCTCACTGCTTCGCTTGGCACCTCTGGCGTGATGTTTGTCCATTCTGATGAACCGCAGATTGATAAACAGGGGCGATTGCACACGTTTTGTCACGCCGTGAACGGAAAGTGGCATATGATGGGAGTCACGCTATCGGCGGCAGGATCGCTGCAGTGGTTTGTGGAAAATGTATGCGTCGAACTCGCTACGCGACGTGGAGCAGATCCTTACCAGACAATCATATCCGAGGCGTTGAAGGTTCCGCCAGGTAGTGAAGGCTGTTTGTTCGCCCCTTATTTGGCCGGGGAAAGGACTCCTCATGCTGACGCGAATGCTCGAGCTTGTTTCATCGGAATGACGAACGCGCACAACCGCGGACATCTTGGGAGAGCCGTGATGGAAGGTGTCGCAATGAGCTTGAGGGAGAGCTTGGAAATTATTAAGGGACTGAATGTGCCTGTTCGCGAAATGCGACTCAGCGGTGGGGGGGCGAAGAGCAATCTTTGGAAGCAGATTTTTGCTGATGTGATGGATCAAGCGGCGTGTACTATCAATGCGGAGCAAGGTCCGGCCTTTGGAGTTGCCTTGCTGGCGGGGGTAGGCTGTGGGCAGTTCAAGAATATCGAAGAGGCTTGCAAGGCGACGATCGAAGTCGTTAAGAAAACGCCTCCAAAGCGGCCTGCGGTCAAAGCGTACAACCAGTTGTTTCCCGTATACCAATCGCTTTACCATTCGCTCAAAGATACCTACGACGCAATCGCAGCACTCTAAGTGAGTTATCTAGCGATTCGTCGATTTCTGTTAGGATTTTAGCACCCAATGGCATCGTTCTTCGTCATTCGCGGAAAGGACAATGGGCAGCACTTCGCAATTCGCGGCTCCAATGCTTCCTTGGGGCGAGACGCCACGAATCAGATTCAATTGCGTGATAATGAAGTATCGCGCAAGCATGCTAGAATCATTCGAACTGGCGATGCGAATTACGAGCTAGTCGATAATAGCAGCAGCAATGGCACTTTCGTCAACGGAAGACGCGTCACCAGTCATCCGCTCCGCAGCGGCGATCGTGTACAGCTTGGACGAACGCTTCTGATTTTTACCGGCGGCCCAGAGCTGCAGTCTACTTACTCCATAGACGCCGTGGAGATCGTCTCTGATGCGGTTGAAAACGACCTGTCGCAGATTCGTAGCAGTATTCATGGCGGTCCGGGATTAGGGCTATCTGGCCATGGCGATGTTTCACTGTCGGATATGGAGCTTAGTTCTTCCAGCAAGGCGCTTCAGGCGAGTGAAGATGCTAGTTCTGAGAGCGTTGAATCGGAGTCGAGAACTGGCAGCGATTGGAAGCCAGCGATTTCAGGTAGCGACTTGGAGGCTGTCTATCAAGTTGGTATTGCGATCCACCGAACTGTTGATCTCGGGGAACTCCTCAATCGCGTGCTTGAGCTGATATTTGAGAGCATCGCGTGTGATCGTGGGTGCATTTTGATGCTCGACGATACCTCGGGCGATATTCGTCCCATCGCGACGCTCGATCGCAAGCAATTGGAGATGCAGCAAACCTCGGGCAACACCCTAAGACCGGCGTTGAAACCGCTACGCATTAGCCAAACGATTTTGGAGTACGTTCGGGAATCGCAAGAGGGGGTTTTGACCTGCAATGCTCAAAACGATGTGCGTTGGGAAGACGCCGAAAGTGTGACGGAACTTGGGATTCACGAAGCGATCTGTGTTCCGATGCTTGGCCGGTACGGTTTGGTTGGAGCGATTTATGTGGACACTTCTGTTTCTCCAGGCGTCTTCGCGGAACGCGATGCGAAGAACACCTTTGAACCTCAGCAATTGAAGCTAATGATGGCCATTGCCGGGCAGGCAGCTTTAGCAATCGAAGATACTCAGTTCTATCGCGCCATGGTTCAAGCAGAACGCTTGGCGGTCATGGGGCAAACGATTGCCAACCTCTCCCATCACGTCAAGAACATACTACAAGGCGTGAGCGGTGGAAACTATTTGATTGAAGCAGGTCTTGAAAAAGAAGATTTTGCCGTTGTTCGCAAAGGCTGGAAGACGGTCCAGCGAAATCAAGCTCGGATTTCGCACCTCGTGATGGACATGCTGAGCTTTAGTAAAGATCGTGAACCGAACATGGAAGCCGGCGACGTGCGAGAGATCGTTGACGACGTTTGTAACCTGATGGAGTCGCGTGCTGTCGACGCGAAAGTAGATTTGACTTGGAATCGTCCCGAGCATGAAGTCAGAGCTTCTTTCGAATCAGAAGGCATTCACCGTTCTCTGTTGAACGTCATCACTAATGCCATCGACGCCTGTACCGAAGTCGAAAAAGGCCAGATTGAGATCGAAGTTGAAGTAAAAGGTGCCTTGGTGCATATTACTGTTATGGACAACGGGCCTGGTATCGCCGAGGAAGATCAACCGCTGGTCTTTGTACCGTTTGAGTCCACCAAAGGTGCGGGAGGCACAGGACTTGGGTTGCCCGTTTCGCAAAAAATCCTTCGCGAACATGGAGGCGACTTGACCTTTCAGACCCAGGTTGGTCGTGGCACCGCATTCGTGCTTTTCTGGCCTGCACTTATCGAGTCGGATGGCCCGGTGACGTTGGTAGAGTGACCTTGATCGTGAGTCATTGAGCTTCTCGAATCAAAATTCGAGTACCATCTCGTCTTTGGCGACCAGCATTTGCAGCTCGTTGGTGTGGCGATCCTCCAATTCAATTGGTGCTTTCAGGATTTCCGCGAGTGGATTGATGTGAATCAGCGCGGTCTTGCGGGCTCTCGTCTTCTCCACAATCTCCGTCACCGCCGATAGCCAACTATGTCCCGTCTTCTCCGCCAATTCCTGATGCTGGTCCCCGAAGTAACATTCGTGAAGCAACAAGTCGGCATCAGCTATCGTAGGCATGTGCTCCGCTTCAGGACGAGAAACGGTGTCTGTGACATACGCCAGCTTCTTTCCGTCGATGTTCAAGACAAAGCCAATCGATCTACCTGGATGCTCTAGCGGGAACCATTCCAACGAGGCCGTGTCGAGAGTCATTTTGCCACGTGATGAAGCTAGCTCAACGAAATCCATACTGGGCGGAACCGGGAACAAGAGTTGGTGATAGAGATGCTCCTTTATTGCGGCGAGTTTCGCACTTTCTCCGATGACGGTGACATGCTCTAGCTCCGTGACTGCCATCACATCGACTAAGAAAGTCAAGCCAACGATGTGATCCAAGTGGGCGTGTGAAAGCAAAATCGTCAGCGATTCCTTGGGCTCATCGAGCAGACATTGCACGAGCCGGAAGAGGCCT
>PKCQ01000108.1 GCA_002862265.1 Planctomycetaceae bacterium
GACACGACCGACAATGCCATCCCTTTCGAAGCCTAGATGGCAATCGCCGACTTACACACTCTGTGTAATCCTTCTTCTCGCAACTACCCCTGCCCTTCGAGCTCAGGACTCTGACGAGCCCAAAGACGAAGCCCCCGGAATCAATTCAGGCTTGGTCTCACCACTGAAGTTCCGCAGTCTCGGTCCAGCTCTCATGTCGGGGCGAATTGGCGACATTGTAGTAGATCCGGTGGACCGATCGACTTGGTACGTTGCCGCTTGTTCGGGTGGAGTCTGGAAGACAACTAACGCTGGCGTAACATTCTCGCCGATCTTTGATGGCTACAGTTCTTACTCCATTGGCTGTCTGGCTTTAGATCCCAACGATCGATTCACCGTTTGGGTTGGAACCGGCGAAAACAACTCACAACGCTCCGTTGGCTATGGCGACGGACTATATAAATCGACCGACGGTGGCCAGAGCTTCAAGAAGGTTGGTCTCGGCGAAAGTGAACACATCGGGATGATCGCAGTGCACCCGAACGATGGTGACACGGTTTTCGTTGCTGCTCAAGGACCACTTTGGCGATCTGGTGACGACCGAGGTCTTTACAAGACGACTGACGGGGGAAAAACCTGGTCCAAAATTCTCGACATCAGCCCCGATACTGGTATCAACGAGGTCCACATTGATCCGAACAACCCGGACATCATGTACGCTTCTTCCTACCAGCGAAGACGCCACACTTGGGTATTAATTGACGGTGGACCAGAGTCAGCTGTCTACAAGTCGACCGACGGTGGCGACAATTGGCGAAAGATCGGCCGCGGTCTGCCTGGTGGCGACAAGGGACGTATCGGTCTAGATATCTCGCCTATCAATCCAGAGATCCTCTATGCCGTGGTTGAAGCTGCTGGCGGCCAAAGTGGATTCTATCGCAGTTCGAACCGGGGCGAGACTTGGCGTCGAATGAGTGATGCAGTTTCCGGTAGCCCGCAATATTACAACGAAATCGTCGCCTGTCCTCACAAGCTCGATAGGATTTATCTGCTAGATACCTACATGCGAGTATCGGAAGACGGCGGTGCAACCTTTAGCAGCCTTGGCGAGGCGGATAAGCACGTCGACAATCATGCAATCGTGATTGACCCTAACGATGCAGAGCATCTGATCATCGGCTGTGACGGAGGGGTTTATGAGTCCTGGGACCGCGGACGGACATACGACTTCAAACAGAATTTGCCGCTGACTCAGTTCTACAAAGTCGCTGTTTCCAACGACGAACCGTTCTACTATGTCTACGGTGGAACCCAGGACAATGCGACCCAAGGTGGACCATCTCAAACCAACAATATCCACGGAATCCGCAATGAAGACTGGTTCATCACCGTCTTCGGCGATGGCTTTGATCCCGCGGTAGACCCAAATGACCCTGACACTATCTACTCGCAGTGGCAGTACGGCGGTTTGGTGCGATTCAATCGCAAAACCGGTGAACGAGTCGATATTCGCCCGCGTGAATCCAAGGATGGCCCAGCACTCCGCTGGAACTGGGATTCGGCTCTGATGATTTCGCCCCATGATTCCAACCGCATCTACTACGGGTCACAGATTCTGTTCCGAAGCGATGATCAAGGGAACAACTGGGAACCAGTGAGCGAGGATCTTTCGAAGCAGATCGACCGCAACAAACTGAAGGTCATGGGACGCGTCTGGGGCGTCGATGCCGTTGCTAAGAATGCTTCGACTTCGCTCTACGGCACCATCGTCTCAGTGGACGAATCACCACTTGTCGAAGGCTTGATCTACGCTGGAACCGATGACGGCCGACTCTCTGTCACTGAAGATGGTGGCAAGACTTGGAACTCGATTGACACTTTTGGCAATTTAGATGTACCTGAGTTCGGTTACATCAACGACATCGAAGCTGACTTGTTCGACAAAGACACCGTTTACGTGGCAGTGAACAACCACAAGCGTGGTGACTTCAAACCATACGTGGTCAAGTCAACGGATCGTGGCAAAACGTGGGAAACCATCACGAGTAACCTGCCAGAGCGAGGAAGCGTCTACGCGCTAAAGCAAGACCACAAGAATGCACAACTTCTATTCTGCGGCACCGAGTTTGGCTGCTTCTTCACGCTTGATGGTGGCCTAAAGTGGGTCCAATTGCGATCCGGCATCCCTACCATTGCCGTGCGGGACATCGAGATACAGCGACGTGACGATGCCCTGGTACTCGCCTCCTTCGGCCGTGGATTTTACGTTCTCGATGACTACTCACCGCTCCGAGAAGTCACCGCAGAAACCAGCAAGAGCAATCACATGTACCCAATTAAGAAGGGTAAGATGTTTCGACGCATCAACCCTCTTGGATCAGGCCTGCGTGGTTTCCAAGGAGCAAATTACTACGAGGCACCCAACCCTGAATTTGGCGTTAGATTCACGTTCCATGTAGAGGAATCGTTGACTACGGAAAAGAGCAAGCGTCAGAAGAAAGACAGAGCATCCAGTTCCGCTGGAAAAGATACGCCTTACCCAAGCTGGGAAGAATTCAAAGCGGAGGACCGCGAGATTTCACCGCGCCGCTGGCTGACAATTCGTGATGCGGATGGCGATGTCGTTCGTCGCATGAACACGAGCACCGGCAAAGGCATGGTTCGAACCTACTGGGACTTCTCTACCGCTGGATTCGGTGGACGCGGTCCAACAGCTGTGCCAGGAACTTACACGGTAGAAGTCCAGCAGATGGTTAATGGAGAAGTAACTGAAGTCATTGCGGCCCAAGAGTTTGAGATCGAGCCTCTCAATTTTGGAGACACTTCTGAAATCGATCGCAAAGCGATTCTCGACTTTAGCCGGGAGATCGCGAAGTTGGGCGACGTCGTCTCGGCCGCATCTGCCCTGGCGTCCGACGCGGCAGATCACCTCGCCGCAGTCGAACGTTTGACATTCACTTCTACCGAGGCTGATCCAGCCATGTGGGCAGGGATTCGCAAGCTGCAGGTTCGTTTGTTGGATCTAGAAGAGAAGTTCTCCGGCGATCCAACCAAATCAGCACGGAACGAAAGTGCCAAGCCTGGTTTGCAATCCCGATTGCGAACTGCAATGTTTGGCGCGATGGGTAGTACGACTGGGCCAACCGGCACGCATCGTCGGCAGTTTGAGATCGCCGGCGAACTCTACCTCGAGCTGGAAGCCGAATTGCGACAACTCGTCGAGCGAGATGTACCGCGCGTATTAACCAAGTTCGATTCGATTGGTGCGCCTTGGACTCCTGGGCGCAAACTACCGAAGTGGAAGTAAGCTTTCGAATTAAGAAGAGAGACTAAAAGGAACTGACGCGGTTGCGAGATGGTAACCGCGTATTTTCTAATTTAGTCTCCCCTTACTCCAGTGCATTGTGCCTACGCGAGGTAATCCTCCTTGTTCAGTCAAGCTAAATCATCTCCATACCACCTGTGGTTACCCGGTCGCGCAGACTGTGACAGACTGTGAATAAGGCGTCGGGGGTTGTTTGACGTTCCTGCCCTCATCAGCGTAGTAACCGATACGACGAATCGGCTAACTAACTTCGAACCAAGGTAAGTGCATTTGTTTTGCCGGGATGTGTGCTTCCTGACAGAGTAGTCCCACTCCCTCTCATCACGTCATCCTTTATGCAAGTTCATCGCATCTCGCCCAAGCGATGCCTGGCTCTTTCAACTGGACTGGTTTCTGTGCAGAGGATTCAGCAGCAAGTGCTGCGACGAATCGGCTAGTATTAAAAGGCCTATAAGCTCTCACTTTAAAGAAATTGAAGGATGTGG
>PKCQ01000109.1 GCA_002862265.1 Planctomycetaceae bacterium
CTTCTGTCCGCTCGAAATCTTGGAGAATCGAAAGATTCATGTTAGCCAAATTCAGGTCGCACCGAAGATAGAGCACGGGATACGCCGGAATCGGACGACGTCAATAGCACCATCACGAGAAAACTATTGCGGTCGCCGCTGAGAGAACATCCACTTGGCCATTGCGTCTGTGTTGTAAACTTTGCGACTAGCGCCGTGCCCTTCGTCGGGAAAGATCGTACACTTCGCTTTCGAGCTGCCAGCTTCCTGTAGTAGTTTGACCATTCTCTCGGATCGCTCAGCCGGAACCACTTTGTCCTTTGCTCCGTGAAATGCCCAGATCGGAGTGTCCTTCAAGTTCTCAGCCCATTGTTTCAAATCCGCTGAAACATCCTTTGGACCGCCTTGCCCCAAGCCCCCAACGATAGGTGCTACCGCTGCAAAAGTTTTAGGCGATTGTGCGGACCAGACCCAACTGCCGTAGCCTCCCATGCTGTTGCCGGTCAGGTAAATCCGCTCTGCGTCGACCGGCAGATCCTTCTTCACCTGCTCAAGCCAAAGGTCTAGATCTTTCGCTTGCCAAATGCCCATCTCTTCCTTTGTTCCACGACTACATTGCGGCGCGACGAAGAGAAATGGCTCTGACGCGTGCTTTTGAAAATAGCGAAGAGAGCCGCTCGCGATCCTGCCCACGCGTTTCACATCGTCACCGCGACCGCCAGAGCCATGTAAGAAGACGACAAGCGGTAATTTGGGGGTTGTTTCGAAGTCACTGGAAACTAGCTGCAAGTACTCTGGCTGTAGAAACTTGGAGTCATCCACAATCTCCCGCGGGAGTTTGCGAATTTCGAATTGCGGTTCTTGACCGACAAGCTCAGCAAAGGCCCAGTTCAGGAGAAGCCCGAAAAAGGCAACTTTGGATACTACCTGGTTCCGCATAAAAATAACTTTCGTGGAAAACCCGCAGTGGGTATCGCAATTGAATTGTGGGTCTTAGGGCGATTAGTCAAAATGCAGACTGCTGGCAAGCTCTTTCCGAATGACAGAATACCAGAACTTTTGTGCGTTAGCGACCGAGTGACTCAATATGCTCAGCCACAGGCGTTATTGGCCCACCCACGAACATCCTCCGCGAAGTATCAATGAGTATGCGACTTTTACTTTTACAAGTGTGCTGTCTCGCGATAGTTTTCCTTATTTCATCGCTAGCGTTGGGACACGATGGGCCAGACCCGATCGCTCGCTGGCGTTTTTCTTCACAGGACATTGAGAAAACAAGCGGGCATTTGGTTGTAAACGCTCGGCTGGGGCCCGCCGGCGTCGTCGTTGGTAAATCCAAGATGCTTGGTGCGGATGATGCTGCGGGCGAATGTCTTTTCTTGGGTGGTGGGAGGTCTGGAGTCACGATCGCCAAAGACTATTCCAAAGCTGAGATTGATCTACCGCAAGAACTGATCACCTTGTCTGCAGTAGTCTCTATAGACAAGCCGTTGCGTTGGGGCGGGATCGTCAGCGCATTGCAAGATAATGGAAGCGAAGAGTTTGGCTGGGTGCTGGGGTACAATGAGGAAACTTTCTCTTTTGGGCTAGCCAGCGAGGGCGGAAAAGGACGTCTAACCTACTTGGACGGCAAAACCAAATATGAACTTGGCAAGCTGTATCATGTTGTGGCTGTCTATGATGGTAGTACTATGCAACTGTTTGTGAATGGGAAGCTGGATGCTGCTTCCAACACGCAAGCTGGCAAGATCGCCTACCCTTCTTCGGCACCTCTTACCCTCGGCGCATACCACGATGCCGACGAGTTCTTTGGGCATCGTGGCAGGTTGAATGAGATCGCGATCTACGACCTGGCAGCCAAACCGGCGTGGGTCACCCATAGCTATGAACATTGTGCACATCTTGCTTCGAAACCCGCAGCGCCAATTTACGAACCCTTGCAGGTGGAGATTGCCCCTTACCTGCAGTTTGGCACGCAGGATGCAATGACAGTGATGTGGAAGACGAATCGTCCAAGCAGTGGCCGCGTCTACTGGGGCGAAACTGCTATGTGCCCCAATTTACTCGAAGGTGAACCCGCACAACTTGTTCACGAAATTCGCATTGAAGGTCTTAAAGCCGGGACACAATATTTCTACCGCGTCGAAACAGGTTCAGCGAAGGATAAGATTCGTAGCGAAGTTTTTCCTTTCGCAACCGCAGTAGAATCTTCGACTCCTTTTGCCTTCGCTGTCATTAGCGACACTCAGGGCAACCCGACCGTTTCAGGCAAGTTAGCGGAGTTCGCGTGGGGGCAGCGACCGAACTTTTTGCTGCACCCTGGTGATCTGGTTTCGACAGGACCAAATGACAGTCACTGGACAGAGCACTTCTTTCCAAGTATGCATCCTTTGATCCGCCACATACCTTTCTATCCCGTTTTGGGCAATCACGAGCAAAATGCAAAAAACTATTTTGACTACGTCTCGCTTCCAACGCCTGAATACTATTACCATTTCGACTATGGGTGCGCTGAATTCTTCATGCTAGACTCGAATAGGAACGTTCAGCCTGGATCGGAACAGTTCCGTTGGCTTGAAGAAAAGTTGGCCGCAAGCAAAGCTAAATGGAAGATCGTCTGCCACCATCATCCGCCCTATTCTTCGGACGAGAACGATTACGGAAATCTTTGGAAGACGAACAAAAGCTCGCGTGGCGACTTAAGAGTTCGGAAGCTGGTTCCGCTTTATGAGAAATACAATGTTGATATCGTGTGGAACGGTCACATCCATTCCTATGAGAGAACGTGGCCCTTGAAGCAAGATCAAGCGGTAGCCGTCGGCGGACCTATCTACATGATTACCGGAGGCGGTGGAGGAGGACTCGAGACTCCTGGTCCGTTCCGGCCCTTCTTTCAAAACACCGTGCGTCGTGGTCATCATTACACGATGGTTAGAATCAACGACAAAGTACTTGAGGTGCAGGCGTACGATCTGGAAAATCGGCTTTTCGACAGCATGGAGATTCGCAAGTAACCGATGGCTTCTTGAAAGGCCAGAAAGATGGCAAAGGCGGCACGATTGCTCATCGACGGATACAACCTGCTCTTTCAGAGCTCGGTCGTAGGGCGAGGTCGTGGACCAGGCTGGCTGCAACATGCGCGGATCCGTATGCTGCACTTTCTGAAGAATCGACTGTCGGATGACGACTTCGGCTACGTCCAGGTCGTATTCGATGCAACTACCAGCCCAATTGAGTCTGCGTCCGTCAGCAGCGCAGAACAATCGCTCGGAATGCAAGTTCTCTTTGCAAGCGAACACGACGAAGCGGATGACTTGCTGGAAGAGCTAATTCGCGGACACCCACATCCGAAAACCTTGACGGTCGTCTCGAGCGATCATCGCGTGCAACGCTGTGCTCGTGCCCGGAAAGCGAGAGTGCTGGATGCAGAGGATTACTGGGAAAGCTTGGAGGAACGAAGCGTTGCGCCTCCCGAGAGCAATGATGAGCTGCGTTCAAACTTTGAGCCCGATGTCGATGCTTCCGAAGTCGATTATTGGCTCCGTGAGTTCGATCAGGATTCCTAGTTCGACCCTCGTTACCCAGAAAACTCTGAGAATTCTTCTAGACCTGTTCCTGAGTTGCTGTTTGGGGTTACCGGTAGGGCGAGGCGCTTCTCCGTATGCTCGCGTTTTAAGAACCAACTCAGAATCACTTCGGAGGTCAAGTGAACCATGCAGATTGCAATCGTTCCAAACAACGGGGGGCGATCTACGAGCAGCTCGTTCGACAGGTGAAATACGAACAGGCAGAAGGGGGCGTCCAACCCG
>PKCQ01000371.1 GCA_002862265.1 Planctomycetaceae bacterium
GATGCTCGCAAAACTGTCAGAAGTCAACTCAGTTGGACTCGCCGAAGCTGCTGGCAAGTACGGGCTAAGGAAGGAATTCTCTAATCTAGCCCAGCTACTTGGCCCGCTGACCACAATCTGTCCCCCCCAGTGGACCCAGTCAACAATCGCTCGTTTTTGATCGTCGGACAAAGTGTCAGGATCGACGTCATCCCAAAGAATCACTGCAATGGAAGTCATTGTTAAGAGCGATTTTGGCAGGGCATATTTGTTGTTGACGGGGTTGGCCATGGTGACGCGATAACTGCGAACCCGTTCGTCGGTCATCAACTCGTCGCCTGACCAATAGATTGCATCAAGAACCGTTAGGTAGGAGTAGGCTCGCGGCTTTGGCCCCAAAACGACCAGCTGGAACTCATTGTCCTTCAGCTCTTCGGCCGTCTTTATCGCTGGTGCTTGCAGGATGGGTGTCATCAACGGATAGGAAAGCAACTCGGTCCGAAAAGTGAGGCGAGTGCTGACTGCTGACAAGTTGTCTTGCACGACAGAGGAAGACGGAACAAAGCACTGCAGATCAATATTCTTTTCTTGTTCCTTGGGCAAACTCGTGCGCCGTGTGAATTCATTGGTGAAGTTCGTGCCAGGGATTCGCAATTCCTTGCCGCCCCGTGTCAAAGCGTTAACTGCGACAATCTGCAGATCTTCGCGATTCGACTTAAAAACTTGTCGCGATTCCATCCAGTGGCCAGGCTTGGCGAACAAGAATTTGGCATCGCTGTCAGCAGGTAGGGAGACCAGATCCTTCCACTCCAGCGACTCACGCTGTTTCTTGGCTTTCTTTTCCAGTTCTTCTTTAGTTAGCTTTTTTTCGTCCGAGCTGGAGAAACACCCACCGCAACCCGTTAAGGCCACCATCCATAGCAGCAGCAACCATCGCAGGGAAAACCAAGTATTCTCTAGGATCTTTGTCATATGCTTCACGCACAGGTTTCGTGCGATGGAGTTTTAAAACCATTTGCTGTGGGGCGGATGGGAGTGCAAACGTTCGAGGTTTCGCATTCCATACAACGCCATAGCAGTGAGCGCCCGCCGTGGACTTATTGTCGCATCCGTACTCTTCGCCTTGCAAGCAGGCATGAAGTGCTCCTGGGATTTATTTATGCCCGCCAACTGCGTTTTCTGCGAGACTTGGGCGGCACGAAGATCGACATAGTTGGCATATTGGTCGCGTTGGTCGAGATACACAAATCGGATAAATGTGACGCTACTGAGCGCGGGTTTCTGGAAGCAATTGCTTCTGTAAAAGTCCTCTTGCTCCACCTCTACACCGGCGATTGTAACTGTTAGAGATTGATCGGCCTTAGAATTGTCTTGCGTTAGATGCATCTCTTCAAAACGCAGGAACCCAACCATCATCCCGAGGTCGATGAATGCTCCGAACTTGGCTGTATTCCCGGCGACGCCGATGTGTTGTTGCTCGACTGTATAGACTTCAATTGGTTCACGGTGTGAAACCTAGACGCAGTATGTGGGAGGATAGTGCTCTGCGACTGGCCGTGAATCGCTCGGAGTCTCAACAATTTTGAAGTGGTGCAGTTCCTCCGACCAGTCGATAAAGGTCGACCGCAGTGTTCTGCACAGGGAGGAGTGTTTCGAAGTCTTCAATTTCCACAATTGCTCTTAGCCCATTCTAAGAAGCAAATGCCAATCAAGACACATTGCAGCGGGAAATCGATTTGAGAATCGGGCAAGCATGACGAGGATGCCGGAGCTCAATTCACCGTTGATGGAGTTGCTGACTCAAGATTCAGATTCTTTTTTGCGTTCTCGTCTAATTTCCCGACTACCGAGGGTCGTTCCCAGTGCGTAGCCATCATGACTGAGTTGATTCCAGAGCCGATTCCCAACAAAGCGGCTTTTTGCCCAGGCTGAATCTGTTCACTCAGCAAGCCCATCGCGAGTGCCGTTGGCAAGGCGACCGAGCCGGTATTTCCCAGCCATCGAAACGTAGAAACATCTTGGGTCGGCGGCATGTCGAGCGACTCCAACATGAGATTGCGGTGCGTCGAGCCAACTTGGTGGCAAACGGTTCGGTCCCAATCTGCTCTTTCATAGCCTTCGGCAAGCAGTTGCTCAAAGTTGCGAACTCCGACGCCGACTCCCGCGTGCAAAAGCTGCTCGGAGTCTGTTTGCATCAGAGGCTGCATGCTCGCGCCAGCTTGATCGGTATCGCTTTGGCACAACTTATGATGCTCGCACTCTGCTCGCGCAACACAGGCTTCCAAACGATTGCCTGTCTGACTCAATTCACGGTCGCAAAGCAAAATGCCGCAGCTGCCTGAGCCAATCGTTAGCGACGCAAAGGATGGTTTGATCGATTTACGTGTCAACGATTCGTCTGCGTTCAAAGCCGCGATAGTCGACTCGACCAGATTACGTCCACTCTCCGTACCAACAACAATGCCAGCGCGTATGGCTCCAAGTTCGATCATGGTGGCGATCTGAACCATGCCGGACAGAATGCCCAAGCATGCGTTGGACAAATCGTAGACCCAGCAATCGTTTCCCAAGCCCAATTCAGCGTGAACTCGGCATGCAGTAGCCGGTTCTAAGTAGTCTCGGCAAACACTTGCATGAATCAAGCAACCGATGTCATTGGGTTCGAGGTTAGTCGCCTCTAAGGCGTTCCGAGCACTTTCAACACTTGGTGCGCCAATCGCGGTTCCAGGCTTCCAGAATCGACGCTCTTCGATTCCACTCATCAGAGCTAGCCGACCCTCGGGCAATTTCAGCCTTTCGTAGACCGGACCAAGCGACGTCTCGATATTCGCCGACGTCACCACTTCTGGCGGCAAGGTAAAGCCAATCGCCTCAATTGCAACACGCTCAAACTTCAAAACATCACCTCGGAAAAAGCCTACAATGCCCACGTGCATCTAGAATAGCGAAGGCCAATCGCTTTCGGAGCCCCAAACGTTTGCTACAGGAAAAATTGAGCGTGAGTAAATTTGCTGTGATTTTGGCGGCGGCGGGGAAGAGTAGCCGGTTTGGTGATCCGAACACAAAGAAGGTCTTTACGACCATCGAAACGAAGCCATTGTGGCTTTTCTCAGCGGAAAAGTTTTCTGCACGTGATGATGTGGGGCAGTTGTTGATCGTAATCTCGCCAGAGGACGAAGAGGATTTCAAGCAGAAGTTCGGCGTTAACGCGGCCATCCTTGGGATTCAAACAGTACTCGGCGGCGAAGAGCGAGCCGACAGTGTTCGCAATGCACTGGAGGTCGTTCGACAGGATCTGGAGTTCGTTGCGATACACGACGCGGCTCGTCCTTGCATTAGCGAAGCCGATATTGATGCGGTGTTTGCAGAAGTCCGGAGAACAGGAGCAGCCCTACTCGGCACCCGCTGTTCCGCTACTTTGAAGCGCACGAACCAAGAGAACGCCGTCGTTGAAACGGTGCCCCGCGACGACGTCTGGCTTGCCCAAACTCCGCAAGTCTTCAACCGAGAAAAGCTGCTAAGGGCCTATGCCGCCAGTGAGAACGCCAGCCGTGCAACGGATGAAGCCTCGTTAATGGAAGCGCAGGGTGAAACGGTAACAGTGGTTGAAGGGAGCCCAATGAACATTAAAGTAACAACCCAAGCGGACTTGAAGTTCGTGCAGCTGGCTCTGAGAGCCAAGTCGAAACCGAAGGCTTTTCCCTTCGAATAACGCATTATTGCGAATCATCGCGAGCTGACGGCTGACGCCCTGCCATCCATGCTGGCAGGTACACAGAACCTTTCCGGGAAGTATCCGGGA
>PKCQ01000624.1 GCA_002862265.1 Planctomycetaceae bacterium
AGGCTAGTCTGGGCTAGTCGAGACTACTCCTCGGCAACGTGATTTCCTCGCTTCGCTGCCGCGCGATCTAGCGGTGCAGAAGCTGGATGGCTTCATTCACGATCATGGCGGGCAAGTCGAATCCACTGAAGACAACTTGGTTGTAGTTCGCTTAAAGTGCGACTCGAAAGAGGTCCGCAAAGGAGATCGCATCACGAATATGCTGATGCGAATTGATATTAAGGAAGTGCAATTCGACTGCGGAACGCTAGGACGCACGTCTTATCAGAATCGGACCTTGTTTGAAGTTATTGTTCTCCCGCATCGCGCACGGGATCGTCGCGAGGGCTCACTACGGAACCAGTCAGTGCAGCTATTGATCAGTTTCCAAGCTTATCTCGCCGCTGAAGCCATCGATCAAGATCTCCGCAGCAAGATCATCATGCCACGTTAGAGCGTGGGATTAGTACCCTACTTGTTATTCTGCAAATCGGCCTTTGGCCTCCATGTCGACAAAATCCTATGTTGCGCGCAACCAAAAATCGCGGTTGCTGATCTACGGGTGCAATTGTAAGTGCTCCTTCGCGCAAACTGACAGCTGCGGGTTCTGCATGACGCAAGCGCGTTCTGCTTACCTCACTAGTTCGAAGCGACGACCGGTCTAGTTCGGAAGGGAGGCCCGGTTGCGAATTCTTGACTTTGCCCCTATCGTGCAACCAAACACATAGCTGATTTGCTGCTCGGCACGCCGCTTTGGCTGGATGCCGGCCGCAGCTTGCGAGTCATTTATCGGCCTCAAAGTCTACTACGGAGACAAACCATGGGTTATGAACTGCCTGCTCTGCCTTACGCCTACGATGCTCTAGAGCCTCATTTTGATGCTCAGACCATGGAAATCCACCATACCAAGCACCATCAGGCCTACATCACGAAGGTCAACGCAGCGATCGAAGGCACCGATCACGCCAGCAAGTCGATTGAAGACTTGATCTCGGATCTTGGATCAGTTCCGGCCGACAAGCAAGGTGCCGTTCGCAACAACGGTGGTGGCCACGCCAATCACAGCTTGTTCTGGAGCGTGCTTGGACCAGGCAAGGGAGGGGCACCCAGTGGTGATTTGGCTGCAGCCATCGACGCGGCTTGCGGTTCCTTCGACGCTTTCAAAGAGGCATTTGCCAACGCGGGTGCGACTCGTTTTGGCAGCGGTTGGGCTTGGCTATACGTCGTTGATGGAGCTCTTCACGTTGGTTCCACCGCCAACCAGGACAGCCCGCTGATGGGAGCCGATGTGGCAGGCATTGCAGGGACGCCCATTCTCGGATTGGATGTTTGGGAGCACGCTTACTATCTGAACTATCAAAACCGTCGCCCTGATTACATCGCTGCATTTTGGAATGTCGTCGACTGGGATGCAGTTGCTGCTCGCTTCGGCGCCGCAAAATAAAAGTGGCATAGTCCTCCAGGCTGTAATTGCCAGGCTTTAATTGCTCGTGGGATGAGCTTCGGGCTCTGCCTTTTAAAGCTTGTCCCACCACTTGCGCCTCACGGCAAACGCATTATGCAGTTTCGCCATCTCTTTGCATGCAAAAGCTTGGGCGAGAAATCGCCCAGCTTCACTCGACGTGTCGTCGAGCTTTCTTTAGCGTTCTCCAGGTATCTCTGTGGAGAACTTCGTCCGGCCTAAGCCGACGCACGGATTAGGGCACGCTGGAAAGTCGGAACAAGCGAAATTTGCCTGCTTGAGGAAGGGCTCTAGGATTCTCAAGGTGTCGATGCTCCACCGCCACACGTTTCAAAGTCTGATCGTCAATCTTGGAGGACGAATCGATGCCACTTGCGACTGTCACCAAAACAATTCTCGGTCTCAGTACTTTGGTATTTGGCGCCGCATCGATAAGTTATCTACCGCAAAAGCTCGCTGCCAATCCAAGTACTGTAGCAGCCGTTGAGCAGGCGACTGATCAAGCTGCCGTGCGTCAAGTGAATTATCAGTCGACGAGCTTTTCCGATCTCGCCCCACCCTCCGGTGCAATAGCAGGATCGCTTTCCGACACCGGGGCGGTAGCTCCCTTGCCTGCTCTGCAAGAGTACAGTGCGGCAGCTCCAACTGCGTTGCCGCCCGCATCGGGTTTGCCTCCAGTGTCCGGTTTGCCAGCGGCTCCAATCGTTGACGGGAGTTCTCCTCGCAATATCGCAGACTCGCAGCCGACTCTGCCAGCAACTCCGCAAGATTATACTTTACCGGCAGCCCCCAGCTCAGCGGCTGCCTTGCCTAATGCTCGATCTTCCGCTCAACCCAATGCACTTCGCAACGCTCAGCCCACCTCGCCCGTGGTAACAGCAAGCGATGCCGTTTATCCTTCGCAGAATCCAGTTCTGCCCTCTGGCAGTCTGCCCAACAACACCCGGGTGCAACTTGATCACCGAGATGTGTTACCACCTTCACTACCTAATAACAATGCCATGCCAAGGCCTTCTGCCCCGCGGTCTCCTCCAGGTGGTTTTCGGGACATCGACCCACGTTCGAACGTGAATCCTGGACCGAGACAGAATGTTCCGGTGAATAATGTCGGATTACCAAATGCGGTGAACAACGGGCAAGGTTTTACCACTGGATCGCCGCTTGTTTCCGCTCCGCCCCGAAGTCGTTATTTCACCACGCCTTACAATCACGCCGTTTTCCAGACAGCTGCATTCCAAAGGCAGTATGCAGGGCAAGGCGGTGCTGCGGCAGGTGGAGTGTCAGCAAATTTGACTAGTGCCCAAGTTAGTGCAGCACCTGCGGCTCCCCAGGCTGGAGATGCCAATACAGCAAACGCTGCTTTACCACAAAATGCTCCAGTGGTTGGTGCTTACCCCACTTCCTACCAATGTGGCCCATTTGTACCAGGGGCAGCGCCGTACTTGCCTCAGGCTGGAGTAGTACCAGGTACAGGCACGCCAGGAACAATCACTCCGAATCTTGCGCCGAACTACTACTCCTATGACAACGGTGGATACTCACCGCTTTTTTCACTAGGACAAGAAGGCTACAACGTCCAAGTCGGTCGTGGCATTGTCGGACAACCCACTGTCTATGTTCCTGGACAACCTGTTCGTAACTTCTTGCGATATCTCTTTCCCTAGTTCACTCAACGCGTGTCGCACTGGCCTGCCAGTTTAAGGGAGTATTTTCAACTCGTGATGTCAACACAAAAAAATCGAGCGAAGTATTGGCATGAGTGCAGCGCGCTCCATTATTAGACTGGTAACAGGAAGTGGTCTATTGCTCTAAATGCAAGCTACCAGCCTTGGAAAACACAGGCTGTGCCAGTGCCCAAATAGACCTTATCACCGCTGTTATGCTCAACGAGTGTGATTCTTATTCGCACTGTCACGCTTTGTGGCGCAAAAAACTTTGAACCAGGATGTTCTAAGAGTCGTGCAAGATCAGCGAGACTAGCTGTAATTCTTCTGTACCAGCCGTGCCGTGGCTCATGGCTCTGCAGCATGCCGTGAGCTTCTGACGCCACGGCTGATTCTTGCCTCTGCTTAAATTTTGTACGAGGCGGTAACACGTACGTGTATCTGCGTTCTCAGGCTGTAAAAGATATGAGCTATATCCCCGCCTGGGCCTTTTGCCATTTTAGTCGTTTCACCGTAGGCCTAGAGAGTTTTTAAGGATTCACACTTTGGTCATCAAGCTCCCTGGTTTAAGAAACAATCCCACATGTATTGTGGAGGCGGCGCCGTTGATTTAGTGTTTGTTTTCCTTTCGGAAAATCACCCAAACTGAAATTCCCCAAAATTTTGGGAAAACC
>PKCQ01000183.1 GCA_002862265.1 Planctomycetaceae bacterium
GGGGGGGGCTTGGGCTGTCTTAAACTGCAGAATCGTGCTCTCAACTGAATCTTCATCATGTTAGGGCGATCAGTTAATTTTGACAACCCTCGCTGCGAAAAATCGGCATGTGAGACAGGCTCTGCAAAGCTGCGATGTGGAAAAATGCGCAGTGTTTTCCGCGTTACCGACTATACTGATCGGGGCTTACTACGCTTCCTTCTCTTGTCTCTTGGAGAGACCCCATGCGTCTGTTGCTTATGTTTGCGGGCTTAGTATCCGCAACTTGTCTACCGGTCTTGGCACCTACCAAGGCCCATGCTCAAGTCTCGTCGGCGTTTCTCCGGCAGCTTGGCTTGGAGATTGCGTGGAGGGGCCAAGTGCAGCTACCGAAATTCGGACGTGGATTGGTTTCGACGCACTTGTGGGTGAATCCGAAGGACGCCACACAGCACGCTGTCGTGGAGCTTCCTGAGCGAACGATCCGAATTTCGGCTGACACTCCCGACCGTAAGGGGCAGCCAATCGGACTCGAAGAAGCGAAGAAGCGTGCTGTAGACTATGCGACCCGGCTGGCTGGAAAACCTGACGGAATCGCTGCAGAAGAAGTCACTGTTCCTCAAGTGAAATTGGTTGCTGCAACCAGCGATGGTCTGCTGCAGTGTCTCGATGCTGAGACAGGCAAGCTGCTCTGGTCGACGGCTTGCGGAACTAGTATCGCTCCTGCTTACGCCGCTGGCGTTTCTGATGCGGGAGTTTCGATTGTCCATGGTGGTACGCTGTACACTTGCAATTGGGATACCGGAAAGATCTTGCATAGCAAGCGTTTAGGAAATGCTTCATCAAAGTTCTTTGCCGCTTGTGCGAACACCGGTTTTGTCGCTGACGTTCGTGGGCATATCGAAGCATGCGGATTGGATTTCGCTTTCAAGAATCCATTTGGCTACATTCTAAACGGTCACGTAGTTGGCAAACCCGTCTCACTGGAGAACGGCTTGTACTGTGCTTTAGCCTCAGATGCGGGCTACGTGTACGTATTCGCTGGTGGTGACCAGCCAAGCGAGTGGATTCGCTACGAATCCTCGTCTGCGATTTCAGGTTGCTTGGGCGCAGGCAACAACGCTTTCTATGCGGGCAACGAGAATGGAGTCATCAGCAAGATCACCGTCGACGAGCGACTCGGACGCATCATGTGGGAGTTTCACTCTGGGCAGGCGACAAGCAGCGCTCCACTGGTGATCGGAAACACGGTTTACGTTGCCTCAGATGTCGGTAACGTGTCTGCAATCGATGACACCACCGGGTTTGCAAGATGGCAATCGAACGAATCCAATGTCAGTCAAATGATTGGCGAGAGTGGAAACCAAGTTTTGGGATTCACGGGTGCTGGAGAATTGGTTGCGATGGAAAAAGATTCCGGACGACTACTCGGCACTGCCAATGTAGGTGCATTGGCTCATGCGATTCAGAACCAAGTGACCGATCGGATCTATGTGGTCAATCAAATCGGGCAAGTTCAATGCATTCGCCCGACTGGCGAAGTATTTCCGAAGCTTGTGAAACCAGTAAAAGTATCGGTCACGGAGCAAGGCGCAGTGGGAATGGGTGGTGCCCAACCAGATCCAAATGCGACGAGCCCATTTGATCCTGCTGCTGGTGGAGCAACTGATCCGTTTGGTACAGGTAACGGCGGCGGGACTGATCCCTTTGGCGGTGCAGGTGGTTCTGATCCCTTTGGCGGTGCAGGTGGTTCTGATCCCTTTGGCGGTGATGCTGGTGGAGATCCCTTTGGAGGAGGTGGCGACGGTTCCATGGCTGACCCATTCGGTGGAGCTGGTGGCTCAGACCCATTCGGTGGTACTGGAAACTAGCTGCCATCCGAGAAGAATCGAATAGAGAAACCCAGGTTGTAATGCCTGGGTTTTCTGTTGGAATCGCTCGTTCGCTATGGATATCTCAGTTGGATTGCCCGCTCGGCTACTTTAGCCACTGATCCGTTGCGTTGATTGCCCCCTCGAATTCCTGGGGCTCTATCTCCAATTCGGCTTGTGCCGTAAGAATGCCTTGCATTCGTCCATCGGTGACCTGTCCGTCCGCACTAGCCACAGCAAACATTGCTTGTAGCATCAGAAGCTTTTCTTCGTGTGTCCTGCGGCTTGCGGAAGTTGCCAAGAAGCTGAGTATGGACAAGCGGTGTTGCTGCACTTGCGAGCAAGCATTTCCCAGTTGATCTCGCGAGAGGGCTTGGTCGGTCATCTTCTCAAAGATACGTTGGGCAACGTCGATTTCTCCTTCGGTTACATGTCCGTCTTCCACCATCATCAGCGCTATTACGTGCAATAGGTCATGCCCGAAAGTTGGCTCACTTGACTTGTACGCTGAGTCTCCCCCGCCGGCTGGAGTATCGCTTGGCAGCATATGATTTGCCAACACGATTGATTCAAACGCCTCCCGGCATGATTGGCATTCTACGAATTCCTGAAGGCCGCCAATGGGAATGACCGGGATGAAATAAAGCGTAAGGAAGGGACGCGTGGCTTTGAGTCGAAAGTTTTGATTGGCATCGCAGTGTGGGCAATGAAAAACGCCTTTAAGTCGCGTGCTCGACCAGTTCATTGTGCCAATCAAAAGCATGTAAGATCAGTCCCGGAAAAAAAGTGGGGGGCTATTCGCTACGCTTCCCATGAACCGCGCGTGAAGATGATAGGTTAACTGACAATGGACTGTCTATTCTCTTATTGTTTGCTTTGGTTTTGCTTTCCCAAGTCTAATTCCCGGTTGCGTCGCTATGAATTTGCCTGAGTCAACTTTCTCCGGTATTCCTGAGGTCGTCCGGAGCAAGTTCCTGCGGTACTACGGTGCGCGAGTTGTCTGGCGTGCGACCGGTGGTTTTTCTCAGTCTCGAGTGTTTCGCTGCGAAGCTGAGGAGCAAGATTATTGCCTGCGCAGTTGGCCAAAGCAAACTTATGCGTTGGAACGATTGGAGCAAGTGCGTCGAGCGGTTGGTCAAACGCATGCTGCTGGCCTGATCTGTCTTCCGAAATATTTTTCCGCGGCTGAAAGGGAGTTTCTTCTCGATGCAGGTGATTCCTACTGGGAGCTGGGTGAGTGGTTGCCGGGGAGGGCAGACTATCTTGAAAATCGATCCCCAGAAAAACTCAGCGCCGCCATGGACACTCTCGCAGCACTGCACCAAGTATGGAACGCTACTTCCGGCCAAGACTTCAGCCCGGCTTGGCGTCGGAGGATCACTGGACTTGAGGAAGCTGCGCAGCATCAATTTACGCAGAAGCTTCTCCGGGAATCACACAAGTGCACTGAGAGTTCGGCTGGATCTGGTGAGCTTGCTATGCTTGGAATGAAAACCGTGAATCTAATGAGGGAATACGCGTCATCTCTTTATTCGTTGCTGAATTCCGCACCGGCCCTTACCAACCTGCACTTCGTCCTTCGAGATATCTGGAGCGATCACGTTCTGTTCAGCGGCGACAGCGTTAGCGGCGTAATTGATTTTGGTGCAGCTGGCATCGACGAGCCCGCTACCGACTTGGCTCGCTTACTGGGTTCAATGGAGCCTGCAGATGCTGATCAATGGTGGCAGGGGCTCTGCGAGTACCGGAAGCACTCACCTTCCCTGTGCCCTCATCGAGTCCTAATTCTGGATCAAGCCAGTTGCCTTTTATCTGCCATCCAGTGGGCGAAATGGTTGATCCTGGAGGGGCGGGAATTTTCGGCGGATCGAAAGGTCATCACGGATCGTTGGGCAAGCTTCCTATTTCGACTTGAGACCT
>PKCQ01000116.1 GCA_002862265.1 Planctomycetaceae bacterium
GCGTCAGTACGCTCTTACCACAACAATTGCCTATCAACCCCACCTTATCCTTTCCGTCCTGGAGTGACATCAATGAAGTTCTCTCGTTGGCTCGTACTAGGGTTACTGCTCGCTTCGCAACTTGGTTGTCCTGTCAGTGATAAAGATGCAGGGCCTGAAAATGGCACAGCAGTTGGTAGCGAATCAACTAGCCTCGCTCCGATCAAAGTCGTTGCTTTTGATGAACACGACGAGACACTTCAAGCGATAATTGACGGTGAGATGCACGGGACAGTTGTGCAGAATCCGTACATGTACGGTTATAAATCCGTCGAAGTGCTGAAGAAGCTTGCCGATGGCGGTGATTTGCCTGCAACAGAAGACGCATTCCTTGATTTGCCAGCTCGTCAGATACGTAGCGAAAACGCGGCTGAGTTTTGGGAAGACAAGAAGAAGAAGCTAGCCACAGGCGAAGGCGAGGCGGCGTTCGATGGGAGTCGCAAGTCCGTGGCATATGTGACCAACGGCATCGATCCATTTTGGACAATTGCTGCCGCCGGAGCCAAGGCGGCAGGCAAAGAGTTGGATGTGAATGTGCTGCTGCGGTTTCCTCCCGATGGGGTTGGTGATCAAAAGAGTATGCTCGAAGCCTTGCTTGTCCAAGATGACGTAACAGGTATCGCTGTCAGCCCGATCGATCCCAAAAACCAAGAAGAAATTTTGAATAAGATTGGTGAGGGAAAGCACTACGTCACACATGACTCGGATGCACCTGAAACGAATCGCCAGTTGTACATCGGAATGAACAATTACGATGCTGGCAGGATGGCGGGACAACTCGTCAAGGAAGCCATGCCAGAAGGTGGTAGCGTGATGATTTTTGTTGGACGACTTGGTCAGCTAAATGCTGAACAACGGCGACAAGGGTTGATTGATGAACTGATGGATCGCCCTAAGGACGCAAACCGGCGCGATCCCAATGATAAAGTGATCGAGGGCGACAAGTACACCATTCTTGGAACCAAGCTGGACAACTTTGATAAGGCTAAAGCGAAGCAGAACGCGCAGGACACCATCTCGAAGTACCCTGAAGTGGGCTGCATGGTGGGATTATTTGCTTACAATCCGCCGCTCTGCTTGGATGCGATCCGCGCTGCAGGACGAGAAGTCAGGCCGATGGCTGAATAAGCCAATTGATTTTTTGCATGAGTGATTCTTGGCTAATTGATGTTCGGGACGTCAGCAAGAAGTTTGCTGGCGTGCACGCTCTCCGCGGAGTCAGTTTGCAACTGAAGGCTGGGGAAGTCCTGGCGGTGGTTGGCGAAAACGGCGCGGGCAAATCTACTTTGATGAAGATCTTGGCCGGTGTCCAGCAACCGACCGAAGGTCAAGTCATCGTGGACGGTAAGTCAGTAACGATCGAGTCTTGCCGAAGTGCGATGAATTTGGGGATCACTCTAATTCACCAAGAATTGAACTTGGCGGACAACCTTGATGTTGGTGCCAATATCTTTCTAGGGCGTGAACCCACGAAGTTCGGGTTGATCGACAAAGCTAAAATCCATCGAGACGCAAAGCAGTATCTCGATATGGTCGGCTTGGACCTGTCTCCTGGAACACTGGTCAAAGATCTCTCCATTGGCAAGCAACAGATGGTGGAGATTGCCAAAGCACTTTCGGCGGGGGCTCGAGTTCTCATCATGGACGAGCCAACCTCCAGCCTGTCCTCACGCGAGACCGAAAGGCTCTTCGAGTTGGTAAAGGGGCTGCAGAGAAAAGGTGTTAGTGTCATTTACATTTCCCATCGACTCGGAGAAGTCAAAGAGCTAGCTGATCGAGTTTGTATTTTACGTGATGGCGAGAATGCTGGCGACCTAATGAAGCAAGAGATCAGCCATGAAAATCTTGTGCGTTTAATGGTCGGGCGAGAGCTTTCTCAGTTTTACGCACATGAGCCGCAAAAGCCCGGTGAGGTCGTTCTAGAAGTGCAAGATCTGGTAACTCCAGCTTGGCCTCAGCAAAAATTGAACTTCTCAGTCAAAGCCGGGGAAATCGTTGGCGTTAGTGGGCTAGTGGGCGCCGGGCGAACGGAGATGCTCCAGGTATTGTTTGGGGTCGATCCAGCTGTATCCGGTCGGATCGCCCTTGAAGGCGAGCAATTGAGCCTGAGTGATCCGCAGGCAGCAATTCAATCTGGAATTGCATTAGTGCCAGAAGATCGCAAGCAGCATGGTTTGATAGTGGATATGTCTGTCCGCGAGAACATTTCCCTCGCGGGGCTGAAGCGAAATCAACACGTTGCGGGCTTCTTGAATAGCCGTCGAGAGGGCGCGGACACCGTCGAAATGACGGAGAAAATGCGAATCAAGACTCCCAGCGGCGAGCAGATTGCTCGCTATTTGTCAGGTGGAAACCAGCAGAAGGTGGTGATAGGAAAGTGGCTAGCACTTGGGCCAAAGGTTTTGCTGCTCGATGAGCCGACTCGTGGGATCGACATTGGTGCGAAGCAAGAAATCTACCATTTGATGGAACAACTGGCCAAGGACGGCGTTGCGATTCTCTTTGTTTCTAGCGAGATGGAAGAGATCCTCGGGATGAGTGATCGTGTGTTGGTGATGCACGAAGGGCGATTGGCAGGCGAGCTGTCCAGGACGCAGCTGTCAGAAGAGTCAATCATGAATTTGGCGACGGGAGGGACTTTGGCAGAATCTGCTTAAGTCTCTTTGGGAAGGTTGATCGGTGGGAAAGTACAAGAAGATCTTTGGAATCCTTGGTCTACTCGTTGTGGTAACTGTCTTTACCGCGTTCATGGCGCCGGACTCCTTTCTCAAGTCGGCAAACATCGAAAACACGCTGCGATGGACTGCCTTGTTCGGCATTATCAGTGTCGGCGTTTCCTTCGTGATTATGACCGGAGGAATAGACCTTTCGATTGGTTCCGTTGTTTGTTTAGTCGGCTGCGTATTAGCCATGGCTTTGAAAACAACGTACGTTCCAATAGGCAGCTTAGAAATCTCAGGCGTCGATAATAGCCAGCGTTTGCTAACAACCGATGGGGACGTTGCAGATTACCAGTCTGGAGATAGGCTCCGATTCTTAGAGGAGTTCTATATCGTAGATGCAGTTGCGGATTCCAGTATCATCGTCACCAACGAAGTAGCAACCGCAGGTGAAGGCAGTGTGGTTCGGGTTTTCGATGCGCAAAACCTTACAGGTGAAAGTGATGAGGTAGTCCGACGCGGAATGACCAAAATGCGTCTCCGAACCTTGACATTGGCGGGCGAGATAGCAGAAGTTTCAGCTGGAGATCGAATTACCATCATTCCTCAAGTTGGCTTGACGCAAGATTTCTTTATTCATTCAGTCGAGCGAAACGGAGACACCACAGCTCTGCAGTTTTACGTGCTAGAGAACAAGCGAGTGCGAGAACCGGCCGGAGTGTCCATTGCATTGCGGTCTCAGCGATTTCCGACTCCTGTGGCTATTCTACTTGCTCTTTTTGTCGCGCTTGGGATCGGCTTGGTTCATGGCGTATTAATTACCAAAGTCAAACTGCAACCTTTTGTCGTAACGCTTTGTGGGCTTTTGATCTATCGAGGTGTTGCCCGTTATGTCACGGGGGATCAGGAGCAGGGATTTGCAAGTGAGTATGCTGCGCTGAAGCAATTTGCGAAGGGGGATTTTTTGCAGTTGCTCACCGGTCAAGAATATGCATTTGACATCCCAATGCCTTTTATTTTCTTGGTCGGTCTGGGGGGCGTTGCGGCCATCTTCTTGAACAAG
>PKCQ01000409.1 GCA_002862265.1 Planctomycetaceae bacterium
TCCCTTTCAAGTCCCAGATGGAGTGACCTCTGCGGTCGCCTCAATCTTTGAGCAGCTCAACGCTGAACGCACCGGTCCGATCCTGACCCTCACAGTCGACGAGGCTACGAACTCGATCGTCATGCGTGCACCACAGCAATTAACCTCAGAGATCGAGGCATTTGTTGAGAACCTGGACGAGCAGGCCTCGAGTGCTTCACCAAAGCGTTTTGACGTGATTCGACTTGAGTCCTCGAGTGCCAGCAGCCTCCGCGATGCGATTGAACTGTTGCTCGCGAAGTAACTACCCTACATGAGGGGTTGGGTCCCTGAGATAATGATACGGAAGGTCGGTTATAGCAAGTTGTGCTCCGATACGGGATCTGGAGTCCGATACCAGACGAACATTCCCGTCGGCTTATGTTGTGGCCTCGCTCGTTAAAGTAGCTACCAAACAATCCAAGCAAAAGTTGACCTTCCAAACTGCAGCTTTTACTATACCAAATGTTAATGTATGCAATTTGCTGAGATCCCCTAACTGTCTCACTTTGCCACCACTTAAGCAACACTCCCCCGCTTAAGTCCTTCCCAACTCGCGGAGCGAGTCCCACCTAAACGTAAAGGACGGTAGATGATTGCAAACACTGGAGCGTTGGCTCCTCCGTTAGACGCTGCGCAGCTACGTCGGGTCGCCGAACACCTCGACGCTGGGGAAGGACTCGATGGGCTAGCAAAGGAATTTGCTTTATCTGGTACCAAAGATCTACTTGCTAGCAGTGCACGTGCGTTGGGCCTGGAGTGGATTGCCAATGATCATCTAGACGTCGCTACAGATGCAGTCGAACGCTTTCCGATCAAGCTGATACACCGCCACGAGGTCTTTCCCGTCGAACGTGGCGATGGCTGGCTGAAGTTGGCGGTGACGAATCCCTTTAACTTCGATGCGATCGATTCTGTTGCATCCGCTCTTGGCATCGAAGTTCGGCCAGCTTTGGCTGAGCAAGAAACCGTACAACGACTCATCAAGCGCTATCTCGGCGTGGGCGCGGAGACCATCGATGGCCTCGTTGCAATTCAACGGCAAAGTGGTGCTGTTGAGATGTTGGAAGAGATCGACACCGAAGGTCTCGAGGACGCCGATGGAGTCCAGGAGGCTTCTGTCGTCAGGCTTGTGAATGAGATTTTGGCCGAGGCTATAGAAGCAAGAGCAAGTGATATTCACGTCGAGTCGCAAGAAGCAGGATTGAAACTCCGCTATCGCATAGACGGTGTTCTGCAAAGGCAGCCGACGCCACCGGCCATGAATCAGTTCCGTGCTGCAATCATCAGTCGTTTGAAAATTATGGCGAAGATGAACATCGCGGAGAAACGGATTCCACAGGACGGGCGGATTAAGCTGCGTATTTCGGGCCGCGAAATTGATATTCGAGTTTCGATTATCCCGATGCTTCACGGTGAAGGCGTCGTGATGCGTGTGTTGGATAAGTCGAATCTTGCCTTTTCGCTTCGTGGCATCGGAATGTCCGAGAGCGTCTATCAGCAGTTCGACAAGTTGATCAACATGCCTCACGGAATTGTTTTGGTCACGGGTCCGACCGGTTCTGGCAAGACGACGACACTGTATAGCGCACTCGCGGAAATCCAGTCAGAAGATTGCAAAATCATCACCACAGAGGATCCTATCGAGTACCAGCTGGAAGGCATCAACCAAATTCAGGTACAGCAGAAAGTTGGCCTGACGTTCGCAGCCTGCTTGCGAGCCATCCTTCGACACGATCCAGACGTGGTGCTGGTTGGCGAAATCCGCGACTTGGAAACTGCAGAGAACGCCACACAAGCTTCTCTGACGGGCCACATGGTATTTAGTACTTTGCACACCAATGATGCTGCAGGTGCTTTTATGCGTTTGTGTGATATGGGCGTCGAGCCCTTCTTGGTGGCTAGTACGGTAGAAGGTGTCTTGGCTCAACGTCTTGTTCGTGTCCTGTGCGACGAATGCAAGCAGCCCTACATGCCGAATCGCGACGACTTGCCGGACGACTTTCCCGAAGAGGCATTGTCAGACCCGCGTTTTCGTTTGTTTCACCCCGGTGGTTGCGAGCATTGTCGTCAGACTGGCTATCGCGGACGAAAGGGGATTTACGAGTTGTTGGTGACAAATGAGAAGATTCGCCAGCAAGTGACGGAGCAGGTTTCATCAGACGTGATCAAAAAGACGGCGACAGCAGCCGGCATGGCGACTTTGCGAGATGACGGCTGGTCGAAGGTTATCGAGGGTATTACCACCGTCGACGAGGTTCTTCGCGTGACGAAAGCCGACTAGTAACGCCTTGCAGCGGTCGGCTCGATTTCGACTCCCGATCCCAACCCGAGGCTCGAGCGAGGAATAGGCCAGCCGCTTCGCTCACACTTCGGGTTGTGAAATCAACTTACCAGTGCCCAACGTGGCGACGTTCCAGCATGCCAGAGTTTACTTACACCGCAAAGTCCCATAGTGGCGACTCGCAGTCGGGCACGATTGCGGCAGCAAGTCGCGTAGAGGCGATGCGTCTCCTGCGGCAGCAATCGCTTTTTCCTCTGAAGGTAAAGGATGCGGCTGAAGGGCCAGGATGGGTAAATGTTTCCCTGCCCACTCGAGTCAAGAAAGAGCAGATTGCAGACTTCTGCTCGCAGCTCGCCGACTTGCTTGGCGGTGGCGTTCCCATCTTGGAGTCGCTCAGGATCTTAGAAGAAGCCACGGAGAACCCCACGCTTCGACAAACCGCGCAGAACTTGCACAGTGCTATCTCGGAAGGCGACACACTCGACGCTGCTATGAGCCGAGAAACTAGAGTGTTCTCGGATCTAACCGTCAGCATGGTGCGCGCCGGACAGGAAGGAGCCTTTCTCGAAGAGGCACTGCAGCGAACGGCTTTGTTCTTGACGAAACAAGATGAGATGCGTGCGAAGATCGTCGGTGCTTTGACTTACCCGATTATCCTAGGTGTCGTTGGCACGCTGATTACTTGTTTGATGGTGATGTTCATGGTGCCCAAGTTTCAGCCCTTTTTCGATCGCCTTGAGCAGAATGGCACTGGCCTGCCGGCAATAACGGTTGTTTTGCTGGGCATTAGTCATGTTTTCCTGAACTATGGAGTTTTTCTGCTGATCGCCATCATGGGACTGGTCGGTGGCATACACCAACTCTTTCAAAACACTACGGCGAAGCGCTTGCTCGACAAATGGAAACTTCGTCTGCCCGTGCTGGGCGGGATCTTTCATGATTCGGCTGTCTCTCGAACTTGCCGTGTCTTGGGGACGCTTCTGCGAAACGGGGTTCCGATTCTCAGGAGCTTGCAGATCTCAAGCGAATCTACCGGCAATAAACTGCTCGAAGAGGCCATTTTGCAATCGGCAGACAACGTCACGGCTGGCGACTCTCTGTCGACCCCACTAATGGCAAGCAAATTGATTCCGAAACAAGTTATGGCTCAGATCCGCGTTGCAGAAGAGTCAAATACGCTTGACGACGTGCTGATCAAAGTCGCCGACCGTACAGATGAAAAAATCGAACGTAGGCTTGAGGTCATGGTACGCATGATCGAACCTATGATGCTAATTCTGATCGGATCGATGGTGATGTTCGTGATCGTGGGAGTACTGCTACCAGTCTTCGAAATGAATTCCTCCATCGGATAATACACACCGTACATCACACCTCCTTAAGGAAATGAACCGATGAATCCAAAGGCTCGTGCCGGACTTACATTGTTGGAATTGATGATCGT
>PKCQ01000523.1 GCA_002862265.1 Planctomycetaceae bacterium
ATATCGTTCGTGTTGCAAACCGAGCTGTGAACGAGCTGCTGGGAACGAACAATCAAGTGCGATGAAGGACCGGCGATTTCCGTGCATATACTTTGAATCTGCATTCTAATTCCTCTGCTTGCCACTGTTGTCCAAGCACAGGGCATCGAAAAGCAGCGCAGAACTGGCGACGCAGTTGGAAGAGAAGCTTGAGGCTGCGCAAAAGCAGCGTCTAGAATGGATCAGAGAGTTGGCCTAGCTAGGAAGCGAAGCCCAAGAGGCGATTACAGTCTTGAAGGAGAGTTTCGCACAGACGCATCCTCCCGAGCCATTCTTCGTCAATAATGAAGCCATCGCTCCCTCGCACGAACTACTCGCCATGGGCGACGAGGCATTGCCAGAGATTCTCGAATAGTTTTGCATAAGCCTGATATTGCGAGCGATACGATGCCGCGCGAGCTGACTGACCGGTCTCTTCTTGAATGTACTGCATTGAATCAAGGCCTTCTCAAGATTTTAGATGTAGACGGCTTTTACCCCCTCAAGAGGTTGCGGAAGCGGAACCCAAAAAAACGCGGTCGAAGTAACTTTGCAGGATTCTAATTCCCTGGAAGAGGGGCTGGCGGCACAGGTGCAAGCCGCCATCGTTGCCGGGGCACTCGCAAGTCAGTCCCAAGTAGGATTGTCCTCACAGTTTTCCTACCTGTCGCTGGTTGAGTGGCACTGGACAGCCTGATACAGTGCCCCCGAATCGCATCTATCAGAATTAGCTTAACCAGACGAGAAGAGAACTAATGTCTTTGACAATTATGCGGCGCATTAAATTCTGTGCCGGTCATCGCCTTTTTGGCCATGGGGGAAAGTGCGAGCATTTTCACGGACATAACTATGTGGCCGATTTCTTTGTGCAGGGCGATGAGCAGGATAGTGTTGGCCGTGTGCTCGATTTTTCTGACTTGAAGAGGCGGGTGAAAGGCTGGCTTGATGAAAATTGGGATCACTCATTCTTGATCAGTCACGAAGATACGAACGCTAGACACGCACTTGAGTTGGTCAAGCCAAGTCGTTTCTTTGTTCTGCCCTACAACCCAACCGCTGAAAATATGGCGAAGTTTTTGCTTGAGGAAGCCTGCCCCCTCGTCCTGGAAGACAGCGGGGCAACCGCTATTGCCGTCAGGATCTGGGAGACCGAAGAATCTTACGCCGAAGCGAGTGTAAGCGAACCGAACGGCTCGCCCATGAGTCAGCAGCTGGTAGGTGCATCGGAGTGCTAGTGCGTCTCCGCCAAGAAATACCGTCCAATCTCACCATCACAACTAAACTGGCTTGGTTCCTTTTCATGGACTGAGTCGCGACAAAAGGAACGAAAATGATTCATCTATCAGCAGAAAAGAACCGGCAACCGCTTCCCGACATTCAGGCGAGCGGAGACACGCGACGCGTTGCGATTAATCGCGTTGGTGTAACGAACGTTCGTTATCCGATTTCACTTCGTACGCCCGGCGATGGCAGTGGTAACACGTTCCAGCACACCGTGGCAAATATAAATATGTTCGTGGCACTTCCACATACTGAGAAAGGAACCCACATGTCGCGGTTCCTTGAAGTGCTCAGCGATCGCCACGAGGGACTTTGCAGTGACTCACTCACTGAGCTGACAGTTGCAATGCGGGAAAAGCTGAACGCCGAAAGCGCGTTTCTTGAAGTCAACTTCCCATACTTCATTACCAAGGCGGCACCAGTTACTCGGCAGGCAGGGAAGCTCGATATCGACGTAACTTTCGAGCTAGCAAGCGGAACCGAAGAGGATTTTGTCATGACGCTCAAGATCCCTGCAACGAGCCTGTGCCCATGCTCGAAAGAGATCTCGGATTACGGGGCTCATAATCAGAGATGCGAGATGACTGTCAAAGTTCGTATTGCAGAGGGTGTGAATTTCTGGATTGAAGAACTGTTCTCGATGATCGAGCAATGTGCCTCCACTCAAGTTTATTCCGTGCTGAAGCGCCCCGACGAAAAATGGGTTACTGAAAAAGCTTACGAGAATCCGAAGTTCGTCGAAGATATTGTCCGGGACATGGCCGTCACCTTACGGGACGACGATCGGATCGTTTGGTTCCAGTGCTTCTCAGAGAACTTCGAGTCGATCCACAGTCACAATGCCTACGCGATGGTCGAGCAGGACAAGCGAGAGAATTAGTCCGAGCGTGGTGGCATAGACCACACCAATGCTAGGGTATGTGACCGACCTGAACTTGGAACTACCGAATTCCCACTCGAGGCAGTTTGCCCTCGGTGCACTGGCTGCCCGTTACTAGGAGTAGGTTCATAAGTGAAAGCTGCTAGCCTGGGCAAGCAGACATCTGTGGCCCACAAAGTTTACAGGTATGCTGTCATCTAAACGAGCTTAAAGCTCGGGTATTAAAGCCGTCTCACATTCAACTCGCCGAATTGAACAGCCTAGATGGCGGTGGAGTTATCTAACTTCACGCCGATCTTTGGCCCGTTTACCGACCCGGCAAAAGTGTTGCTGCACAACCAACCGGCGCGTACAGGATACATTTTCGCAGGTGTGGCGCAGCTTAGCACCCCGTTCTATTGTGTTGGCTTCCCGTTCAGCTACCCGATAGTAGCTGTTCCCGATGGCGCATCTGTCACATCGCGAAACTTTCCAGCTCTACAGCCGCGAAGCTCGATGTCTGCGACCTGAGGCTTGTCGAACAATGTTCAGTCGTGGATTCCCGCTTGCAAATAGTCGACTGTAAGAGCTTTGCCGCTAGTTGGAAATAGATCGGGTAGGTTTTGTATGCCAGCCATCGCATCGTAGTCGCTTCGAGCGATCGAATACATTTGGTCGGGTGTGATTTCATCTGTCAGCATCGGGAAAAACTCGTGTTTAAGTCCCGACCCGAGATCGTTCGGACCACTTCCGCTTGGGCAAATAAAAGATGAGATTTGAGTTTGAGCTAACGGTAGATTCTCATCGGCGGTTGCCAGCTTGTCTCACTGCGATTGCTCCTTGATACCCTGCTGTTCCATGAGGGGTAGCAACTCGACACGTTAAGAATGTAAGTGAAACAAATCCCATTCACGTTACGGATACTTCAGACCGGTTCCGTTGTAGAACGACCGCAAAGAGCCTTTCGGCGTATGAAGAGACTGCATCGCGACGAGCATCTGGCACGAATTGTTTAGGAACTACATTCGGCTAGAAGATTGCACTGCCGAACTGATCGACGTTAACAGAAGGACGCTGCTATCTATCGTCGTCAGCAACTCGATCATTGTGACGCCGCACCGGTGAGCTGCTACTTGGGGGAGGCTTGGTTACCTTCACGGTGCATCGGCGTCCTCGAGACTCAGTGCTTGGGGAATTGATCCGTATTCTCGATGCTTAGTTTCCCGCGGGGCGGGGCAATGCGTCCGATAACATCTTCATCGAATGTGATGGTGCCCCGGCCAGGGAATCGGTAAGAATCGGCAACAGCTTGCCCGAGGCTTCTGGGACCAGAATCATTGGTGTTGGTTACAGCTACGTGGCAAGCAACTCTCGGGATTCGGGCTGTTCTAGCGTTGGTAGACGGCGGTTTCGCAAGCGTTTCATCACTTCTCAGACTCAGCGAAATTCTTTCACGCAGGGCGGCGATCAGTCGTCCTCAAGAAAGCTCGCAAATCTGAAGGCGAAATATCCCTCAGAGGATGTTCATTTTGTTGGGTATCCGCCGCAGAGATGAGCTGTTACCGTCCGACGCAAGCTCCGGC
>PKCQ01000392.1 GCA_002862265.1 Planctomycetaceae bacterium
GGCAACAATGTTTTATTTGTTATAAACTTTGGTGATCAGCGGTGAAATATGTAATGCTTTTAGGTCCCAAAATCCTCTCCCATGCAGAAACAAACGACCAGAATACAGCCCGCGAGTGCAAAACGTGAGTTGAAAAATTTTCTGAAAAATAACGATCTTGGCAGGGATGCAGCCCCAGTGAATCATCCCCAAGCAGAGGCTGAAATCCTCCGGTACTGATTGGAGCCGTAACTAGCAGCCGCCGCTGCGGCATGCTCTGTCACGCCAAATGCTATCTGATGTTTTCTAACTGCAAGTCTCAGAGTAAGCTTTAGACTTCAATAGGGCCGGTCATTTGATCCTACTTCTTAGCCACCATTTTGGGGTGGCGCCGTTCTCCCACCAATGATTTTGACGAGTTTTTGAAGACGTGGCGGCTGGATCTCGAAGAGGCATTTACCCACTACGACTCGCACCTTTTGAGTCGTACATGTATGCCGACGATCAACCTCGCGCAGCTATGACTTTTGTCGTCGAGTTCGATTTTTCGGGCGAGGTTGAGAAGGAACGCCTTCAGACGGCTTATGACAAAGCCCTTCAACGGCACCCGCTTCTACGCTCGATCATACGCAAAGCCAAAGCCAATCGCGACTGTTGGGTCGCTCCGGACGAGTACGATTCACAGATTGGCTGGCTGGGCGACGAAGACTTTGTCCACATTGCGGGTGCTGGTTTTGAGCTCGATCTGACGCAGCAAGTAGGTATCAAAACCTGGGGGCGCGTCGGGAACGGTGAGTCGCGACTCACATTCGTCTTTCATCACGCCTGCTGTGACGGAATCGGAGCCTATCAATTTGTCGGCGATTGCCTATGGTACTATGCGGAGCTGATGGGAGTAGCGCTTGAACCGCTCATTGAACTGGACGAAACGGACCTAAAAGCACGGATGCGAGTCACTACCACTCCAGAGCTCTTGGGGTTCCATCAACGTGAGCAAATCGATCCACCGCAGAAACCTTCCTGCCCCGTGGCTCAAGTTGATGGTGAAGCGGGCAAGACAGATCGCAGCTATCCAAACTTCTTCACCTACACCTACGAGAAAGACGCGTATCGGGATCTCAGGCTACGCGCCCAGGGAATGGGACAAACGGTAAATGATCTTTTACTCGAGTCCATGTTCATTGCTATTCTTAGGTGGAATCGAAAGCACGGCATAGAAGCCGCAGATGGGGCTGTGACCATTAACATGCCGCTGGATCTGCGTGAGCCAGGGCAACCGAACTTTTCTGCCGTCAATTTGGTCACCAGTGGATTCTTGCAGCGTAGCGTGGAGGAAATCGAAAATCGTAAAGCCCTAGAACAATCAATTCGTGAAGAGTGCACCTTGCTAAAGCACACGCGCTTTGAATCAGAGCTGATGAAATTCCTGTTCGGTATCTCCGGTGATGTACACGAAGCGGCACAAGGGTTCCGCGGCGAAGACTGCATGTCGACAGTCGTGTTCTCCAATACGGGAGATCCCACCAAACGGTTCTTGGCCAAGCTGCCACGTCGCGGTGGAAAAATTTGCGCTGCAAATTTGGTCCTGGAAGACATCAACGGAGTCTCCCCGTTGCGTTACCAGACTAGAGCATCCTTCTCCTTGTTCACGTATCAGCGTCGTTTGCGCATCTGCATGCGAACCGATGCCGAGTTCCTCAGCGATGCTGCAAGCCAAGCTTTCTTAGACAACTTCGTCGAATGTATCGACAATCCTTCACCAGATGCGCTGTAGCACTTCTGCAGCATCAGCTGCCCGAAAAAGAGAGCAGCCATATGGCGGCAGCGGATTGCACGCCACGGCAGAGTCTGAAACTCTAGACGAGTTCCGCTACCCCGCGCGAAGTATTTAGTTGCTCTCTGCAAACCAGTACCCAAACGTTAACTTGGTTGCTCTCGGTTGACGTTTCAGTTCTTTGGAAAACTCCTCGATTAATAGCGAGAACTCTTTTGAAAAGCGATTTTATACTAACCTTCACTAGTCCAGATCGGCCCGGCGTGATTGAGGATCTGACGCAATTTATCGTGGATTGCGGTGGCAATTGGGAAGAGAGTCGTTCAGCCCGACTTTGCGGTGACTTTGCGGGTATTGCTCGCGTCTCGATCGAAGAAGAGTCAATCGCCAAGTTCGAGCATGGTTTAAGAGAATTCCAAACCAAAGGCATCTTCGCCCAAGCCCGCAAGAATACTCCTCAAGCCGAACAGGGGGAAGCCACTTCAGGCGCACTAATCTGCTCTGGCGCAGATCACGAAGGGATCGTTAGTGGCGTTGCGAGCCGGCTTGCTGCGATGGGAGTCAACGTCGAGGAGATGGAAACGACGGTTCTAGCCGCTCCAACTACCGGCACACCGCTGTTTCAAATGCAGTGCCAATTAACCCTGCCAAGCGATTGTGATCTTGAACAGTTACGTAGCCAGCTAGAAGTCCTCGAGCAAGATCTGGCTGTTGACATTGAGTTGCTTGATGCAGATTCCGCGCTCTAGTTGAGGACTACGATGGACAGATTGAAATTCGCGAGAAGATTGTTCGAATTGTTGAACCAAAGTGGCTCAGCTCTTCTGTTCCGCCATCAACGCTGGCACGAGAGCGAACACCTCGAGTCCGGAGTCAAAGATGTGCTCCGCAGCGATGTGGTCTTCGCCTATTAGCTCCCAAGCTGGAAAGGCACTTTGCCTGTTTGTGGCATTGGTATCCCGCCTGTGGATGCCTGCAAGATGTTATAGACGTATGGAAGGCCTGAGCAAGTCATCGCCATTATGGCCAGGCGTTAAACAAAATACCCGACAGATATCGTGGGATAAGCCTATAACTTGCCATTTGCATTGGTAGACCGACGCGGGACAAACCGTTTCTATCGATCGTAGACCGGCAAGACTCGTGCGTCGGCTCGCTCATAGGCAACGCGACCGTTTACAACAGCAATCTCAACGTAGGTACGATAGTCCAATGGCTGGCCATTGAGAATCAGGATGTCAGCGTCCTTACCAACTTCCAAACTGCCAATACGATCCTCCAAGCCTAGCATTCGAGCTGGGACAATCGTCAGTGCTTCCAAAGCCTTCCGTTCACTGGCACCGCCACGAACCAAGAATGCCGCTTCGAGAGGCAAGCTAGTCAAATCACGCCCAGCTAGGCCATTCAGGCTAATGGAACTCGTCAGAGCCGTCACCGCGAATGGAACGCCGGTCTCTTCCATTACGCGTGGTGTTTCAATCCAAGTGCCGCTGCGTTCTTCTGCGCCAAACTCAGGATCGCGACGGCGGCGCGGAGTCAAAACGACAGATGCTTCCGCCTCGGCAATCTGCTTGGCTATTACCCAAGATTCGTAAGCACCGGCGATAACGACTTTGAAGTCCAGCTCACGTGACAATTGAATAATGTTCAACATCTCCGATACAGTCAGCGCCGAGATTCGAAGTGAGATCTGCTTTTGAACTAACTTCAGGGTTTCGTCACTGACTGGCTTACGAGGTGGCTTTTCTTTCTTGCCAGCTGCAGTCGCCTTCTGGTGTGCCTCCTGATCCTTCAGATACTTGCGAGCCAGCTTAAAGCGTTCTCGCCAGTTGCGTTGATTCGTTGCACCCCGAAAGGAACCGGATGATACATCGAGGAAAGCATTCTGCGCGACCAGCATATTCTTCAAGCTGCCATACGACATCTTGATAACAGCATTCTTCTGCGCACGAATCGGCGTCGAAGGCGGCGCGGTGATGGGAGC
>PKCQ01000616.1 GCA_002862265.1 Planctomycetaceae bacterium
CAGTGCGATTTCGTTACGACCAAGGTCGACCAACGCCTGCGCCTCTTCACGCTTGCCTTCTGCAAGCAGATCAAAAGCGCGAACCTTGTGAGGCAATCGCTCCGTCGCAGTTGCTGGTTCAATCACAGTACTCATAAAGAGTTCCTTTGTTTAAAAATGAGGTTAATTCTGTTACTCAACTACATGAGCGTTGGTTTAGCTGGTTTGGTTTTCGAATGACCGTGAGCCACTGCCGCAAATAACGCAGGGCCCTTGCCATTCGGATCAGGCGGCAAAATATGGTGCTGGATCAGCCTTAGATTCGCCTGTAACAACCAGGCTTGCAGTTCCTCGTGTTTCACTCCCAATCGCACATGCCCAAGGTCATGGCGGTAAGCAGTTCGTTCGTGAGGGATCAAATCCATGATGACGAGCGTTCCTTCCGGCTTGAGCACTCGAGCCGCTTCAGCCAAAACATTCACTGGGTCATCGATGTACGGCAAAACCAAGACAAGCCAGGCGATATCTACGCATGCCTCATCGAGGGTAGTGTCCGACAATTCAGCATGGAGCAACCGTATGTTCTTTTCTCGCCTCACCGCCGCGTTCTCAGCGATGTGTTGACGAGCCGCTTGAAGCATGGCTTCCGAACTGTCGATCGCCAAGGCTTCTTTTACAAACGGTGACACCAGACGGCACAATGGCGCGGAACCGCAACCAAGCTCAGCAACCACCAAATCTTGCGACAACGTCGCGGCGAGCACAAAGCTATCAATTTGCTTGCCAAACAAATCAACTCGCAGGTTGTCCCATTGCTCGGCCGTCGTGCTGAAAAACTCTTCGCTCCGCGACCTCTGCGACAAAACCTGAATAAGACGCTGCCCGTCCTCCTGTGTCGTAGGGGACTCAGCTTGCTCATGCACCCACTCCCATAGGCTTCTGCGAGAGTCGCACCAGCCGTTTAAGTGGTACAGGTGATTTGTGCCTTCGCGCCGATTTTCCACCCATCCGTCGGCGGCTAAGACTTTGAGGTGCCGACTAACGGTACTCTGGGGCAATTGGAGCACGGAGCACAGCTCAGACACCGACAACTCCTGCCCGTCCAGTAAACGAAGCAGGCGCACGCGAGTGCTGTCGGAAAGCGTTTGAAGCCAGTCGAGCGAGGCCGAAACCATCAAAAACCCTTGAAATCGAAGGATTTATTACCGCATATCTGTTCTTTTGGCCGCATCAAGCAACCATCCATCCGTTTATCCGGATACGCAATTATCGATCCAAGGCAAGGCCCGGTCAAGCCAAACCTTGGGGGAATAGGCAAGAGTGATTGCAACAGCGGACGGAAGACCAGGAAGGAGTTGCGGCCAGCATCGATAGGGGATCGGAAGTACGGATATAAGCTACTCGTTAAAAGCTGACTAGCTTCCAATCTCGCTAGCAATGGAGAATGCGATTTCCATGGCCTGAGCATAGTTCAGCCTTGGATCGCAGTTGGTGTTGTAGGCGGTTTCGAGATCCTCTTCGGTCAGCCCGGCTGAGCCGCCAACACATTCGGTGACGTTCTCGCCGGTTAGTTCGAGATGGACGCCCCCCAAGTAACTGCCACAATCTCGATGCACAGCAAAGCTTGCTTTTATTTCACCGAGCACATCTTCAAAATGGCGTGTCTTTTTGCCGGACTCAACGGAAACCGTATTCCCATGCATCGGATCGCAAACCCAAAGCACTTTTTGCTCGGCGCGCTGCATCGTTTCGATCAACTCTGGCAATGCTTCCTCAGCATTCGCATTCCCGAGTCGATGAATCAAGGTGACTTTGCCCGGCTCATTTTCAGCATTCAACCTGCGTACCAGCTCGACGATTTCTTGCGGATCCGCACCGGGGCCAACTTTCACTCCCACAGGATTACGAACACCGCGAAGCAGCTCGACGTGCGCTCCGTCTAACTGCCGAGTACGCTCTCCAATCCATGGGAAATGAGTGCTTAGGTTGTACCACCCCGAATCCCTGATGCTCTTCCGTGTCAAAGCTGACTCGTACAGCAAATGCAGGGCCTCATGAGAAATGAAGAAGTCAACTCGCTCCATTTCTCGCAGCGGAGAATCCGAAATAGCATTGATAAACTCGAGTGTGTCGCCTAGCGAATTGACGATCTGTTGAAAACGCTGTGCCGTGTCAGAGCCGTGCACAAAATCGAGATTCCAGTTTTCGGGGTGATGCAAGTCCGCAAAACCGCCCTCGCTCAGACCACGGATGTAGTTCATCGTTTGAGCGGAACGAGCGTAACCTTGCAGCAGGCGTTTCGGATCATTGCGGCGATCGTCGGGCGTGAAAGGGGCTGAGTTGATCAAGTCACCGCGATAGGAGGGCAGAGTTACCTCGCCCTGGGTTTCCGTGTCCTTGCTTCTTGGCTTGGCGTACTGTCCGGCAATTCGTCCCAGTCGGATGATCTTCTTCTTTGAGCCAAGCACCAATACGAGACTCATTTGCAGCAATACTTTTAGCTTACTGGCGATATTGCTTGCTCGGCACTCATCAAAAGACTCTGCGCAATCCCCGCCTTGTAGGATCCATGCATCTCCGGCCTGAGCGTCAGCGACCTGCTGTCGCAAACGGTCGACTTCCCAGCTAGTGACCAACGGCGGCAGTTTGGAAAGTTCACTCAGCACTGCGGCGACCGCCTGTTGATCGTCATAAGTGGGTTGCTGATGAGCCGGCAATGACTTCCAACTCCCTGGCGTCCAAACTAATGTTGAGCTTGCGTGCATGGATCGACTTGCGAATTGACTTGATGTTGGCTGTCATAAGTAACGGCAATGGCCTGAGGCTGTTTTGCAGAAGCCGTTCCGATTATGCGGGTTCCATAGCCTAATACTCGGCTTGGTTTTCGACCAGGACTTTTGCAAGTGATCCGAGGCGTGCAGAGTGTACTAAGCTGTTAAGAATTGGCACAATTAGAGCAAACCTAGTAAAGCGGGAAATAGGGCATGGGAGAAACGGCGGAGACCTCTCCGGGTAGACCAGCAAGAACGAACTGGCTCGGACTTTGCATCGCTGCCTCTGTATTCATGATCTTCTGGCTCAGTCTTGCAACCTTCTTTCACGGGAAGACCGGATTTGAAAAGACGGCAACCCGTCTCGTAACACCGCTCGGAGCTGCCTGGACCACACTGGGGGCTTTCGGGCTCGTCCACTTGCTGTCGGCTCGCGGGCTAAGGCGCCTTTTGCCAGGCATGGCATGGTGCGTCTTTACAGTCTGCACCTGCTCACCGGTGGTGGCATTGCTCACCCAATACATCGAGCGTGGCGTCGAATACGCGAAACTGTCAGCTCAGCAGCCCTTGGACTATGTGGTTGTTCTGGGAGGCGGAACAACAATCGGCCCAGATCGTGCACAACTTGGCTCGAGCGGAGACCGCGTCATGCGTGGCGCTCAGCTCTATTTCGAAGGCTACACAAAGCAGTTGATTACCACAGGCGAGTCGATTGAAGGACTGGGTGGGAAGAAGACCCCGGGACCGGCCGAACAGACCGTCGAACTTTGGACGAAGATTGGGATTCCGCGAGCAGACATTGTCTCTATGCCTGGTATCAACACGTATCAGGAGACCAAAGCGTTGGCACAAGCGGTGCTGTCAGGTCCGCTTCAAGGCAAGCGAATCGGTCTGGTCACCAGCGCGACTCACTTGCCTCGAGCGATTCGTCTGGCCAAATCGCATGGTATTTTGGGGATCAAATGGG